>NZ_KV815065.1:48158-89642 GCF_001814145.1 Prevotella sp. HMSC073D09
GCTAAACGCAAGGCAAAATGGTGCTAAATGCAGTACAAAATGGTGCTAAATGCGATACAATACGCATAAAAATTCACTGCAAAGAGATGGATAATACCTTTTCGAACCATTAAAAACATGGCAGAAAAGGGCGAAATAGTCGCTAAAAAGTGGTTTTTTAGGGGTTAAAAGCGGGCAATTGGGATTGAAAAATTACGAGATGTCGACCAAACTAAAAAGGCTAAATGGTGCAAAACGCAGGTCTTATTCTTAAAAGAAGACAAAGCGAAAGGCGTGAAAGACTAGAAATAGTAGCAATTTACCTACTTTTTGGCCGATATTTTCGCTAGAACGGAGTTAAATTCTGAGTGCTTTTGTAAAATTAAAGATAATAATTTAAGTTTTGAGTTGCTGATTTTTTGAGTTTGTGACTTGATGAGGTTGTGAGCTGACAAGTTGGTGTTATTTTTGTTTTTTGAGTTGGTGTTTTTTGAGTCGGTGGGTTGAGGGGGGGGGAGGTTATGAGTTGACAAGTTGGTGAATTGATGAGTTGGTGGGCTTTTGAACTGATGAGTTAATACAATCGGGAGTTGTTTGGGTTTTCATGAGTTTACAAGCCAGTAAATTGATTTGTCAGCACTTTGCATGTGAAAAGGGGTGCTTATCTTGTGTTGGCATCACAAAG
Source organism: Prevotella sp. HMSC073D09 (assembly GCF_001814145.1). Taxonomy (NCBI): domain Bacteria; kingdom Pseudomonadati; phylum Bacteroidota; class Bacteroidia; order Bacteroidales; family Prevotellaceae; genus Prevotella; species Prevotella sp. HMSC073D09. The sequence continues at coordinate 48,823 of NZ_KV815065.1, forward strand.
GTAACGAACTACTCTCAATTTTATAGAAGAGTCAAAGGTCGAGACAGCTACTTAACACACTGTCTTAAAAGAAATCTTATATTATAACTTATTGATTTCCAGTTGTATATATGCGCGTTATTCAATCAGTACTTAACGCCTGCTATTTGCCTAGAAGGCGACTCTCATCTACCAGATAAAGAAAATGCACACAAAAAAAACATCTTGGCAACATGAAGATTAAAAACAAATTGGGTATTGTCCAAGTAAGTGTCGCCACCCATTTTTATGCTTACCTGTTTATGCGTTTGGGCATTCTTTTGGCGGTCAATAGTTAACTTATCGCCAACTAAGGGCTAATTTATCAATTTTCTTTTGTCGTTTCTTTGTTTTGTACTATCTTTGTACATCAAAATAAATCACGATGGAATACATAGCAACAGAACTACAAGGCGTTTTCGTTATCCAACCAAAGGTTTTTAACGATGAGCGCGGTTATTTCTTCGAGTCCTGGAAAAAAGAAGAATTTGAAAAACATGTTGGTAAAGTAGACTTCGTTCAAGACAACGAGTCGAAATCCTCCTTTGGCGTGTTACGTGGCCTTCACTATCAGAAAGGTGAGGCATCGCAAGCCAAATTGGTGCGTGTCATTAAAGGAAGGGTTCTCGATGTAGCCGTAGATCTGCGCAAGAGTTCGCCCACTTTTGGCAAATATGTGGCCGTAGAACTGAGCGACGAGAATAAAAAACAATTGTTTGTACCTCGTGGTTTTGCTCATGGCTTCCTCGTGTTGAGCCCCGAGGCGGTGTTTACATATAAGGTAGATAACGTGTATTGCCCGCAAAGCGAAACCAGCATTAGGTGGAACGACGAAACATTGGGCATTGAATGGCCCATCGAGTACGACAAGATTGTTACCAGTGCGAAAGACCTCAAAGGCAAAAGCCTGGGCGAGGCAGAAGTCTTTGAGTAACAAAGGCGAACAAACTAACTAAAGAGGAGGAAAGTTAACCTATGAATATAGCTATAGTAGGAACAGGATACGTAGGGCTTGTTTCGGGTGCATGCTTTGCAGACACCGGAGCGAGCGTTACTTGTGTAGACGTAGACACCGAGAAAATAGAACGAATAAAGCGCGGCGAGATACCCATCTACGAGCCAGGTCTAGACGAATTGGTGCTTAAAAACGTCAAAGCAGGTCGCCTACGTTTCACTACCTCTTTGGAAAGTGTCCTTAATGAGCAACAAATCGTTTTTTCGGCTGTTGGAACACCACCCGACGAAGACGGCAGTGCCGACCTTAAATATGTGTTGCAGGTGGCACGAACCATTGGCCAACACCTCAACAAATACATGGTGGTGGTAACCAAGAGTACCGTTCCGGTAGGCACGGCAAGGCTTGTACGCCAAACCATACAGGCCGAATTAGACAAGCGGCATGCCGACGTAACGTTCGATGTGGCCAGTAACCCGGAATTCCTTAAAGAGGGAAACGCCATCAAAGACTTCATGAGTCCCGACCGCGTAGTGGTTGGCGTGGAGAGCGAAAAGGCAAAAGAACTGCTCACACGCCTGTACAAGCCTTTCCTCATCAACAATTTCAGGGTTATCTTCATGGACATTCCCAGTGCCGAAATGACCAAATATGCGGCCAACTCCATGTTGGCCACCCGAATATCGTTTATGAACGACATTGCAAACCTATGCGAACGGGTAGGGGCAGACGTGAATATGGTGCGTGCCGGCATAGGAAGTGACACCCGTATTGGCCGAAAATTCCTCTACGCTGGTTGTGGATATGGTGGCAGTTGTTTTCCCAAAGATGTCAAGGCACTTATCAAGACAGCCGACGACATGGGCTATTCGATGGAGGTCCTAAAAGCTGTTGAGCGTGTAAACGATGCCCAGAAACACGTAGTTTTCAACAAGCTGGCCGCCGCTTTTGCCAAAGAAGGTCTTAACGGCAAGACCATCGCCCTATGGGGACTGTCGTTCAAGCCCGAAACCGACGACATGCGCGAGTCTACTGCGTTAGTAACCATCGAATTGCTTAGGCAAGCTGGTTGCCGTATTAAGGTGTACGACCCCGTGGCTATGCCCGAATGCCAAAGGCGAATTGGTACAACGGTGAACTATGCGAGCGACCTATACGATGCCGTTAACAATGCCGATGCATTATTGTTGCTCACCGAATGGAACGAATTTAGGTTGCCCAACTGGGAGATTGTGGGCAAAGTGATGAACCGAAAGCTGCTTATCGACGGCAGAAACATATTTGAGAAGAAAGAATTAGAAAGTTACGGCTTTGACTATCACAGCATAGGCCGGTAGAATTACAGATTGTACACATAAGATGATTTTACGAACAAACAACATCCTTGCCTTGTTATGTGCCGCGACGGCTATCGTGGCCTGTGCTCCTAAAACGCCCAAGAATGAAGGGAAAGTGGAAGAAGACAAGGTAGCCAAACAAATGTTGCAAGGCATTTGGATAAATGCCGACGATGAGAGTGTGGCCTTTAAGGTGAAAGGCGACACCATCTACTACCCCGACTCGACTAGCTCCCCTGCTTATTTTCAGATATTCAGGGACACGCTGGTTATTCATGGAGCAGACGATACTGTGAAATACCCCATCGTAAAGCAGGCCCCCCACCTCTTTATGTTTAACAATTCGAATGGCGAAACGGTGAAACTCACGCTTAGTGAAGATGCACTCGACAAGTTTCAATTCGATAACAACAAGGCGCAAGTGCTAAACCAAAACCAGCTGATAAAAAAAGATACGCTGGTTTCGTACGAGGATATGCGTTATCGATGCTACATCCAGGTTAACCCTACCACTTACAAGGTTATCAAGGCTACTTACAACGATGAGGGCGTAGAAGTGGATAACGTTTACCACGACAACATCGTCAATCTCGCGGTTTACTCTGGCGCAAACCGCCTTTTCTCTCACGATTTCAGGAAAAACGACTTCAACAAGTTCGTTCCCCAAGATTTCTTGATGCAAGCTATCCTTAGCGACCTCACGCTCTATGGCGTAGATAAGTCTGGTGTGCACTTCAACGCCTTGCTGGCCATGCCCGATTCGCCCAGCTACTATGTGGTGGAAGTTAGTGTTTCGCCCACAGGCAAGCTTAAAATGCAGCTTGGCAAATAGTTAATAGTTATACGCCCACATTCTAATGTCCAACCCTAACACAACAGCGCAAATGGAAGAGATTAAACGAATTGAGGAACTGCGCGAACAGCTCCACCACCACAATTACTTGTACTATGTGCAGAACTCGCCTACGTTGTCCGACCAAGAGTTCGACCGCTTAATGCGCGAGTTACAGGACTTGGAGGCCAAGCATCCCGAAGTGTACGACCCCAATTCGCCCACTCAACGCGTGGGTAGCGACCTCAGCACGGGTTTCACACAAGTGAAACACAAGTACGCCATGCTGTCGTTGGCCAACACTTATAATGAACAAGAGGTGGCCAGTTGGTACGCTACCGTCAGCAAAGACCTTGGCGGACAGCCTTTCGAGGTGTGTTGTGAACTGAAATACGACGGGCTTAGCATCTCGTTAACCTACGAGCAGGGGCGTCTTGTTAGGGCCGTTACCCGTGGTGATGGTGAACAAGGAGACGACGTAACGGCTAACGTTCGCACAATTCGTGCCATTCCACTTGTACTTCCCGGCACTGGTTACCCCAACGAATTTGAGATTCGAGGCGAAATATTGATGCCTTGGAAAGTGTTTGAACAGCTGAACGCAGAAAGGGAAAAGGCAGAAGAACCCTTATTTGCCAATCCACGAAACGCAGCTAGCGGCACATTGAAAAGCCTTGACCCAAAACTCGTTGCCAAACGCAAGCTAGACGCATACTTGTACTATCTTCTCGGCGACAATTTGCCATCCGACGGCCATTACGAAAACCTAAAAGCAGCCGAAACATGGGGTTTTAAGGTGAGCCAAGGCATGCATAAGGCCACATCGCTAGAACAAATATACGAATTTATCAACCATTGGGACACCGCACGCCACGATTTGCCCGTTGCCACCGATGGTATCGTACTAAAAGTAAATAGCTTGCGCCAGCAGCAACAGCTAGGCTTTACTGCAAAAAGCCCACGTTGGGCCATCGCTTACAAGTTTAAAGCCGAACGCGTTTGCACTCGCCTGAACGAGGTTACTTTCCAAGTGGGGCGTACAGGTGCCGTAACGCCCGTTGCTAACATGGAACCCGTTTTGCTTGCAGGCACAACGGTGAAACGTGCAACCCTTAACAACGAAGACTTCATTCGTAGTCTAGACCTCCATATCGGCGATAACGTCTTCGTAGAAAAAGGTGGCGAAATCATTCCAAAGATTGTTGGCGTAGACGTTACTCACCGTTCTCCCAATCTCCAACCAGTTCATTTTATCAGTAACTGTCCCGAATGCGGCTCCCCATTGGTGAGATACGCTGGCGAGGCGGCCTATTATTGTCCCAACGACACGGGTTGTCCACCCCAGATAAAAGGACGTATAAAGCACTTCATCGCCCGAAAAGCCATGAATATCGACTCAATCGGTCCTGAAACCGTGGACGATTACTTCCGCAGAGGAATTGTTCGCGACGTGGCCGACCTCTACGAGATACGCACAGAGCAAATAAATGGCGACGGAACACGGCAGAAGTCGGCCCAAAAGATTGTGAAAGGCATTCAAGATTCTGTGTCTACTCCTTTCGAGCGTGTGCTTTTCGCACTCGGAATACGTTTCGTTGGCGAAACAACGGCTAAACTATTGGCCAAGCACTTCAAGTCGATAGATGCGCTGATGGTTGCAACACCCGAGCAACTTGTTGAAGTTGAAGGCGTTGGTACGGTGATTGCAGAAAGCGTTGTGCGCTTTTTCCACGATGAAGTGAACCTCAACATCATCGAACGACTTCGCCAACATGGGCTGCAAATGTCGCTAAGTGCCGACCAACAACAGCCCGCTACCGATAAGTTGGCTGGCAAGAACATCGTTATTAGCGGTGTCTTCGAGCAGCATAGCCGCGACGAATATAAGGAGATGATTGAACGTAACGGCGGAAAGAACGTCAGTTCGATAAGCAGCAAAACGTCTTTCATCCTCGCAGGAGCCAATATGGGGCCATCAAAGATGCAGAAAGCGCAGCAGTTGGGCATTGACATGATAGACGAAAGCACCTTTCTTAAAATGTTGGAATAATGATAACCGTTTCTGTTTTGCCCGAAATAGCTGCGGTCTGTCCCAATTTTGTGGGTGCATGCCTTGTGGCTAAGGTGGCTAATACGCCCTTCGATGCAAACCTATGGGAGAAGATCGAGGCCACACAAGCACAACTTCGGCAGACTCTCACCACCGAATCGCTGAAACAACAGCCCAGCATTGCCGCCACAAGACAGGTGTATAAGGCCTTGGGAAAAGACCCTTCGCGATACCGCCCAGCATCCGAGTCGCTCATCAGACGACTGTTACAGGGCAAAAATCTCTATCAGGCCAACACCCTGGTAGACCTTATAAACTTGGCTAGCATTGTACATGGGTACAGCATAGGCGGTTTCGACGCCTCCAAAATCGCAGGTTCAACGCTGAAATTAGGCGTAGGCAAAGCGGGCGAACCATATGAAGGCATTGGGAGAGGCATGTTAAACATCGAGGGCTTGCCCGTATATCGCGACGAACTGGGTGGCATTGGCACCCCCACAAGCGACAACGAACGCACCAAACTGACCTTAGACACCTGCGAATTGTTGGTGCTCATCAATGGTTACGACGGCAATGAGGCTCGTGTTCGCGAAAACGCCATCTTCATTTCGGACTTGTTGCGCACTCATTGTCAAAGCGATGGCGGACAATTCTTTATCTTCAAACCAGACACTTCAAACAAAACATGGGAATAGTTATCGGCATAGACGTGGGCATCAGCACCACAAAGATTGTAGGGATAAACAAGGATGGCATCGTTATTTCGCCCTTGCGCATCAAGGCCACCGACCCTGTAACTTCGCTTTATGGAGCATTTGGTAAGTATCTGCACGACAATAAGATTTCTTTGGAAGAAGTTGAACACGTGATGTTAACTGGAGTTGGCGCTGCTTATATCAACGAATCCATCTACGGATTGCCCACCAACAAGGCCGATGAGTTCTTAGCCGACGGACTTGGCGCACGCTATGAAACGGAGATCGACCGTATGATTGTGGTAAGTATGGGCACGGGAACGTCGCTTGTTCAATGCGATGGCGACCGCATTGAACACATCGGCGGTATCGGTATCGGCGGTGGAACGTTGCAAGGCTTATCGCGTATGCTGCTCAAAACCGACGATATCAAGCAGGTTTCGGCACTTGCCATGCATGGCGACATCACCAATATCAACCTGCTTATCGGCGATATTAGTGCCCAACCTTTGCCCGGCTTGCCTATGGATGCTACTGCAAGTCTTTTTGGCAACGCCAAGAGCAATGCCTCTCGCGAAGACATCGCCCTCGGACTTATCTGCATGGTGCTGCAATCCATCGGCAGTGGCACCATCCTTTCGTCGCTAAACACTGGCATAAAAGAGTATGTACTCATCGGCAACCTAACCCTTTTGCCACAATGTAAAGACGTGTTCCCTGCCATGGAAAGGCTTTATCATGTACATTTTCGCATTCCTAAGCACAGCGAGTTCTGCACGGCCATTGGCGCAGCCCTTTATTATTATCAAGGAATACTCGAAAAGAAACAGAAGGGGCAACACCACTACGGCAAATAATGAATATAAATAAAACCATAAAAACCAACTCTGCCAAGGCCTGGTTGTTGGCTGCACGGCCTAAAACACTCACTGGTGCCGCTGTTCCCGTATTGCTTGGGGCTATGTCTGCCTATCTAAAAGCCGGCAACGAGATAAGGTTGTTACCCATTGTGTTTTGCTTTCTCTTTGCTTTCGTGATGCAGATAGATGCCAACTTTGTTAACGATTACTTTGATTTTCGCAAAGGAAACGACAACGAAAAGCGCCTTGGACCTAAACGAGCTTGTGCACAAGGCTGGATAACGCCTGCAAAAATGAAGTGTGCCCTGTATCTAACAACCCTTTTGGCTTGCCTCATTGGTCTGCCGCTTATCTTCTTTGGAGGATGGATAACCATCTTGGTAGGATTGGTATGCGTTGTCTTTTGTTTCCTATATACCACCCATCTCTCTTATAAAGGCATGGGCGATGTACTAGTGTTGGTGTTTTTCGGCCTTGTTCCTGTTTATGGCACCTATCTTTTAGCCCTTCCACACTCTGCATTAAGCTTTTCAGCCGAACCTTTCGCCTTAGCTCTTGCCTGCGGTTTTGTGATAGATACCTTATTAATAGTAAACAATTTTCGCGACATCGAAAATGATATTGAGGCAGGTAAACGCACGCTTGCCGTTAGGTTAGGCTTAGAACGTACCTTATGGCTCTATCTCTTTGTTGGTCTTTTTGCCATTTTGCTGTCGGGCTTTGCTTTCATCCTTGCAGGACATTACTTCGCTTTTTCCTTCTCGTTATGCTATATCCCCTTGCACATAAAGACATTTAATACGATGAAGGCTATCCGCAAAGGCAAGGCTTTAAACAAAGTATTAGGCAAAACAGCAGCCAACATCACCGCCTATGGGGTAGCCACGGCCATAGGAATGTTGCTTGATATGGTGCTAAGGTAAAAAAGAACCGTACGTTTCGCCACAACATGAGAAGGATATTCAACAAAGATTTAATGGACTTGCCAAGAACGGGAAGGGAACGCCGGGCTGGTGTTATCATAGAAAACATCAATGAATTGTTGAAGAACAAGACTAACCATACTAATTCTTCTCTAGAAGAAAGGAAGAGAGAAAAGCCAAGATGAATTACGCACTTTTATAGTTAGTGCCTTTCAATTTGATTTTACAGGACAGCAATAATTGGAATTAGATGTATGCAAATAAAAAAGTCCGCCAGCAGAAGTGCATGTTTGCATTCAGCTGGCTGACGGTTGTGTTATCCTGCCTATATACCTAATTGAGATTTTAGCTTATCAGTTTCTTTATCCCTTCGATAAGTTTATCGAGCGGTATTCCAGAGCGTTCGCTCATCATTTGCACGTTAGCTTTACCCATCATGATTTTGCCTAGCGGCGTGTTGAGCATCTTAAACTTGGGATTGAGCTCGGGTAACCGACTTTTGAGGGTGGGATATTGCTTGAGAAGATCTTTCAGACGAGTTTGAGGAGTAATCTCTGTTACAGGTTCTGTCGTCTCTTCGTCCTCGGTTTCTGCATCTTCAACTCGCGTTTCCTGCGTATTGTGGCTTTGTTCGGCGGTTTCAGACGTGTCGCCATTGCTCCATGTAAGCAGCGTTTGCGAGCCTTCTAATGCGCGAATGTGGGTGCAATCTTGCATCATTTCGAGTACGCCACGGAACTTTCCATCCTTATCGCGTATGGCCACATAGATAATATAGATGAACAATCCTGGCTTGTTAATCCAAAATTCGGCCTTATCCTGTTCGCCACTCCTTAGCTTATCTATCACTTCGCGAACAATATGTGCGCTTTTTCGGGGGTGACAGTTCATTACTTCGCGTCCGATGACGTTCTTGCTGCGTGGGAAAATACGGTGGTCGGTGTCTGAATAGAAACAAACCAGTTCGTTTTCGTCCACGAAGGAGATGTCGATGGGCAGGTGTTTGTAAATGAGGTTCACCTGTTCGAGCGTTAGTTTGCCCGTGGTAACATCCAACTTGTCTCCTCCGCCAGCAGCCGAATACCCATATTTTGTGAGCAAGGCTTGCAAATCATTGGCAAAGTTATTTTGTTCGTTCGGTTGGGTTCCTACCTTGTTTTCAGTGGTTTTGTGTTCCACTTCGAAGAAGGCAAAGCCAATTTCCTGGTCGCCACTCTTCATGTCTTCAAACTCTTCTTCGCTGATAAGGGCCATCGATGTGGGATAAAGGATAAACTCCTCTTTCTCCATTAGGTCGCGTGCGTAGAGTAGGACGCGTTCTTGTTGTTTGATGAAGGCGTCTTCTTTGTCTTCGCGCAGCAGGCGTTCTGCCTCACGAATTTCATCACGCACCATGTCGTCGAAGGTCCACATTGTTGTTGTGGGGCGTGTAAATCCCTTGCGTTCAAGCATGGGATAAAGTTGGTTTTGTTTGCGTTTGTAGTGTATGGGGTACTGACTAATCTTATCGTATAGCTCAAGCCATTGGTTCTTAATCATCGGGTATTGCACCAAGTCTTCCACCGCTAAGAGCAATCGCTTCATTTCCTCGTTTTCTTTAAGGTAATGCATGATGGGGTGGTCGGCCGGAAGATTGGGCATCGTGTTGTCTATTTGGTCGCCCAGCATGTTGATTATAGCGTGTACATCTTCGCGAATGCATTCGTCGCTGGTTTCTTCGGTCATTGTCTGCTCTATGTAGGCCACGTGGTAGGCACTAACTTTGCCTACACGTTCTTTAATTTGCTGTCGGGCCTCGTCTGCAGATAGCTGTCCGGACTTGAATGCATTCTCTATTTCGAAAAGCGCTTTAAGCTTTTCTGGGTCCATCGGCGGGAGGTAACCTCTCATTTTATGTTCCATATTTGGTCTTATTTTAATTTCGATTACGTTGCAAATTTAGTTATAAAACGTTGTTTGTTTGGTAACAATTGTTACTTCGCGGGTTTAAAAAAGGTTAAGAGTTTGGGGTGATAGGTTATGATGGTTAGCGGTTATTCGGTTTTATTCTCCTGGTTTTCCATCAGCCTGTTGCGGTGATGGAGTGGGGCATTCAGATAGTTATCCTTAGCAATCCGCCAAAGGGTGTTAAGTGTTCGAAAGCGTTTTCGCGCTTAAATACTCCCGCATATATGCCTGCACAAATCAGCATACCACCATGAGCGAACACCACCACGCGGCGATGGGGTTGAGTTTTCAACTGGTTGAGAAAGTCGGAAACGCGTGAATACACGTCGGGGAAACCCTCTCCATTGGTTGTGCGCACGTTCATATAGTCGGCATACCAACGTTGTAGGTTATCGTCTACTATCTCATCGTAACGTTGCATCTCCCAATCGCCCATGTTCATTTCGCGCAATCGTGGGTCGATTATGGGGTTTTCGTAACCGCAGAAGGCCGCAAGACGTGTGGCTCGACTAAGTGGTGAGCTGTATGCCGCATCGAAAGGGGCGTGTGCTGACAAGGCGTTACGGGTGAGGGTGGCCTCTTGTTCGAAGGTTTCTGACAGCGCAACATCGGTGCAACCATAGCATGTGCCCTTGGCAACAGCCACGCTGGTGTGTCTTACAAAGATGATTTCCATATCTAAAAAAAGATTTTAAAGGGTAAAGTTAGCGGTGAGTAACACTACGGCCGTTAGGTGAAATGCCAACTCGCACAGCAAAAACACGGCTCCACAGCAATCGCCCGTATAGCCTTTGATGCGGCGCAGCATCAGCATGTATAGGAAAAACATGGTGAGACAGGGTGCAGCTACAAGGAAATTCCAATCTAAAAGTCGGCTGCCCCAATGAGCATCGAAATAAAGAAGGCCAATGAATGGCGTAAGACCTTGCACCATGAGCGAGACCCCTGCCGTGAGATTGAACCTGCGATAAATGTTATGAGCCTTGGCTTGCTCTTCGGTTCGGGCGTAAGGAAGTATCTGGGTGATTTGTCCTGCCACCATTTTACAGAACGGATCGGCCGTGAATGCAACGAGTGCGGCGTATAATGGGCCGAGTGAAAGCATACATTCGAAGAACAACGCGAAGTAAACGATGAGCGAAAGAACGCCGAACGTGCCGATATGCGAGTCTTTCATGATGGCGAGAATACGGCTGCGGTCTTTTCCTCCCCCGCCGAAACCATCGAAGAAGTCGGCTAATCCGTCTTCGTGCAGTGCGCCCGTAACCAACAATCGCGCAGCAATGGCCGCTAAAATGGCAATGGAGAAGGGCAAAACCTTTGAGCCAAACCAAATGATGGCACCCATTAGCGCGCCTGTTAACCACCCTGCGAGAGGCCAGAACTCAACAACCGACTCGTAAGCGTCTTTCGGTGGCTGATGAATACGCCAGAAAGGAAGTCGGGTAAAGAAGATGAAGGCCGCCCAAGGACGGTCGTACCATCTAGAAGTATTTGTCGATATTCGCATCTTTGAAGTTGTTCATTTCGTTTATCATTCGTACGGAGCTTTCGATTATGGGGTAAGCGCACAACGCCCCTGTACCTTCGCCCAGGCGCATGCCTAGTTGTAGGATGGGTTGTGCTTGCATCAAGGACAGCAATTGGCGATGTCCGCTCTCGTCGCCACAGTGTCCGAAGACGGCATAATCAAGTACGGCAGGGTTTAGTTTGCTTGCGGCTAGCATGCTGGCAGACATAATGAAACCATCAACTAGCACTATCATGCGCTGTTCGGCAGCGCGGAGCATCGCCCCGATGGCGGCCACCATCTCGAATCCGCCAAAGTATTGGATGATGGTTGCAGGGTCGTTGTGGGGCAATGGTTGGCGTTTGAAGTGGTTTACGGCCTGTTCGAGTACGGCTAGCTTGTGCTTTTCGCCCTCAGTATTTAGCCCTGAACCACTACCAACGCAACTGCTAAGCGGTAAGTTGCCCCAAAGACTCATCCAAACACTTGATGGCGAGGTGTTGCCAATGCCCATTTCGCCCAGACAAAGCACGTTGCAGCCCTTGGCTTTGCAACTTTCTGCTAGCTCGCTGCCAGTGTTTAGGGCTTGTTGCATTTGCTGCTGGCTCATGGCTGGTTCGTGAAGAAAGTTGCGCGTGCCGTTAGCTATCTTGCGGTTGAGTATTGTTGGATGGGCCGACAGATCGTGGTCTACCCCCATATCCACAAGTGTTAGTTCGAAACCATGTTGCTTGCAGAAGAGGTTCACCCCACCTCCACCATGCGTAAAGTTTATCATTTGTTGCCAAGTTACTGCTCTTGGCGATACGCTTACGCCTTCTTGCTCTATGCCGTGGTCGGCGGCGAAGAGCAGATGGCAAGGATGCAACAGGGTGGGCGATAGCGTGTGCTGTATGCGGCATATTCTATAAGCAAGGGTTTCGAGCATCCCCAGCGAACCTTTGGGTTTGTTGAGATTGTCTATTTTCTGCCAAACGAGAGAGTCGTCGAGCGTTAAGGGGGGTATGTTGAAGTGAATCATTGCATAAAAATGAAAGCGTTGAATGGACGAAGGTTTGGAAAAACGCTGCGTTGGGTGACAAAGTGACTATTTTATCTTCACCGCAATGCCGCTAACCATCAGGTAAACCTCGTCGGCCTTAGCTGCTACATATTGGTTCATCCATCCTTGTAGGTCGGTAAAGCGGCGTTGTAGGGCGTTGTTGCTTACTCCGCCACTTCCTATCTCGTTGGTAACGAAGATAAAAGTGGCCTCTTGTGCTGTAAGCTTGTCGAACTCGGCCTTCAGCTCTTCAAGTGTTCGGTCTACATCGGGCAGTGTTGACGTGTCGTTGCTTGCGTCGTAGAAGAAGTTGGTGCACCAAAGGGTGATGCAATCTACCACCACCACCTTATTATATAATAGGTGTTTGCTTAGCATTTTCTCCTCTTCGATGTTGGTCCAGCATGGTCCGCGCCGTTCTTGATGTCGCGCAATACGCTGCTTAAACTCGTCGTCCCAAACGTGGGCCGTGGCCATATACACAGGGGTTGACGAGAGATTGAGTGCCATGCGTTCGGCAGCAAGGCTTTTCCCTGAGCGTTGGCCGCCTGTAATTAAGATTACTTTCTTCATGATGCGAAGTTACAAAAAAGACGAAAGAGTACATTGAAAAGTGTATATTATTTCGCTTTTAAAGTCATTTTATGTCCCATTCCCATCTTATTTTGGACTATTTAGAGGATAAAATGGTTATTTTTTGATAATTTATTTGGTGCTTACAGCTTTTTTCTTTTCCTTTGCAAGCGTTTAGATTGAGATAACTTAATAAGTCAAATTTAATTATTCAGGAATGAAAAAGTTGTTTACACTTTTCGCAGCCGCTTCTTTGGCAGCTACTGTTTCCGCGCAAACAGTAACCGAAAGCAAGACTTTCGACAATTTCTACATCGGTGTTAATGGTGGTGTTTCTACTGTTACAACTGGTCATAGCTGGTTGAAAAACCTCAACCCTAACGCTGGCCTGCGCATTGGCCGTTACTTTACCCCTGTATTTGGTGTGGCTGTTGAAGGCAACGCTTACTTCTCTAACAAGCCAGGAACGTCGTATGGCACGTTCGTTCGCTTCATCAACAGCTCTGCTTTGGCAACAATCAACTTCAGTAACTGGGTTGGTGGCTACAAAGGCGAGCCCCGTACGTTCGAGGTTATCGGTTTGTATGGTCTTGGCTGGTTGCACACTTTCAACAACCAAGATTGGAAAAACGTAAACGCTCTTACTTCTAAGGCTGCTATCGACTTTGCTCTGAACTTTGGTTCTAGCAAGCAATTCCAATTCTATGTTGAGCCCGCTATCATATATAGACTTAATGGTGAAGGCAAGGAAGGTTTAGAATACAACATCAACAAGTCTTTCGTTCAACTCAACGGAGGTTTGGTTTATCGCTTTGGAAACTCAAACGGTTCGCACAACTTCACGGTTGCACAAGTTCGCGACCAAGCTGAAATTGATGGTTTGAACGCTCAAATCAACAGCCTTCGCGGCGACCTGAGCAACAAAGACAGTCGTTTGGCTGAAAAGGATCGTCAGATTTCTGACCTCCAAAAGGCTTTGGACGATTGCAACAACCAACCCAAGACCATCGTTAAGAACGTGAAATCGGAAACGGTTACCAACCTACAACCCACCGTTCTCTTCCGTCAAGGTAAGGCTGTTATCGACCCTGCACAGTACGCTCCGCTAGAACTTATCGCTTCGTACATGAGAAATCACCCAGAAGCTAAGGTTGAAATTCGCGGTTATGCTTCTCCCGAAGGTAGCGCAGAACTGAACCAAAAGCTTTCTAACGCTCGTGCACAAGCCGTTAAGGACGCACTTGTTAAGAGGTACAAGATTGCTGCTAGCCGCCTTACCACTAAGGGTATGGGTGTAACAGACACGCTGTTCGAAGAAGTTTCGTTCAACCGTGTTGCTACTTTCAATGATAGCAGCAAGGGCGAATAATTTTCGTAGCTAAGTTATAAAAATGGTCCCGACATTCTTTTGAGTGTCGGGGCTTTCTTTTTTATGGGCGTACGTATTTTTTTATTTAAATTCTCCTACCCGTCCAACAAGTCTTTTTAACCGATAGGTCTAACCTACCTAGCCTCTCTCTTTTACTTACCCCAGTTTTTCTCCGTCCGCTTTTCGCACAATTAAATTCCTATAAATGTGTAAAGGCCTTATTTATTGTCAACAAACTTGGGGGGTAACATATTTTCTAATTAACTTTGTAGCCGTTAAATGGGGCAGATGGTTTGTTAGTAGCACTCGCCAGCCCTTTCATAGCGCATCACAACTCCTAGATGTTATATATGGAGAAGTTTGATGCTATTTATTATAAGTTAAAACCACTGCATAGTATGATGTTAGATAAGATAGGGAAGTACGAATTCTTAATAGAACCATTCCATTGCGACTTCACGCACCACCTTTTTGTGGGGCATTTAGGTAATCATGTGCTTAATGCAGCCGACTTTCACTCAAATGACAGGGGCTTTGGCATGACCTATCTAAACACTATCCACAAGACATGGGTGCTATCGAGGCTGGCACTTGAACTAGAAGAACTGCCAAAGGAATACTCGCGCATGTGCGTAGAAACATGGGTTGACGGCGTAATGCGTTTCTTTACCAACCGAAACTTTCAGATGACTGATGCAGAAACAGGTGCTGTTTATGGCTTTGGCCGTAGTGTTTGGGCCATGATAGACACGCAAACGCGACAGCCCGCCGACATTTTGGCCATCAACGAAGGCAGTATCGTGAATTATGTTGATAAAGAAAAGCCATGTCCTATTGCTGCATCTTCGCGCGTTAAGTTGAGCGGACAGGCGATTTTAGAGGGTTCTGTAGAAACTCATTACAGCGATGTAGACATCAATGGGCATATCAATAGCGTGAAGTATCTTGAACATCTTTTCAACTTAAAGCCAGAAACCTGGCATCGCGCCTATCGCGTAGGGCGAATAGATGTGGCATACGTGGCGGAAAGTCACTTTGGCGATGTCCTGCATTATTATAAGGAGGAGATAGCAGAGGGCGAAGAACTTTACCAGATTGTGAAGTGTACGCGAACGGGCGATACGGCTGAGGTTTGTCGCGTAGCAGTGAAATGGGTAGAGAGATAAGCAAGTCCACATACAGCTACCTATCTTGTAATGGGCGGTGTGTATTACGCTGCTCAGTATAAGGTGAGTAGTTTTATGCTTGCCTGATTCATGATGATTTTCAGTACAGGCTTAGCCTCACTCTTCCACAATGCACCCTTCTTTCGATAAGGCATCGACAAAATCTTTGGGTAGGTTGCATTTATAGCATGTCTTCATGCCAAGTTTCACTTGTACCTCTTCATAATTCTCCTCATATAGCGTGTTGCCGTTCTTGTCATTAAAACTCACTTTTATCTTCAAGCCCTCGCTGTCGGTGCGTGGAAAGGTGTAGATGGCAAATGTTGGTGGAGTGGTTCTCATCATTTCAGTAACTTCGCGCGTTTCTGTTTGTCGTGAATTTACGCACCCTTCAAGGCTTTTGGCATCTAGCGTGCTGCTTCCGCCCGTGTATCTGAACTCCACTTGTGCAACGTTTTGTGGCAACGCGCTGGTAACTGATAGCTGAAACATGGCTGTTACGCGTTTCATGGTCAGTGTGAGGGTTGATTTACCCGATACGGTTATCTCTCCACAATATACATAGGTGTCGGTAATTTTGTTCTTGTAAAAGGTTATTCGTTGCGCATTGGTGATTGTTGCGTGTCCCATTCCTGCATGAGCCACAGCCACAACGCTATATGTACCATCGTCTAGTCGCAAGGATGGTTTCATAAACAAGTCGTTGTCTGCCGACAGATGTAGGCTCTTCACACGCTTACCACCCTTAAACACACTCACGCTTAACTGAGTTAGGGCCTTATCTTTTGTGGCGTATGCAGGTCTAGCTTCACCTATTTCGGCGTAGGGCTCAGCAGTTGGGGCTTCGAAAATAAGCGTTATGCCATCTGTCTCCGCCTCTTTTTCATGCTCGTTTTCAACCACTGGTTTCTCGCACGCTACAAGAAACAAAGCCAAAACGTAAGTAAATACATATGCCAATCGTTTGTTGTTTGTCATGATATGTAGGTTTTAGTACCTACAAAAGTAGTAAAAAAAATGATGAATACCATGTATCATTATGAATTGTTTCGCTAGACAATCACATTTCCCATACTATCATTCAGTTTGTTATGTAATTTCGTCGTTTTCTCGCACGGACATCAAACAATGCTAGTTTGAGATAAGCGGTTGTTTTCCTTGCGTAAGAGAAAGTAGACTAATAGTGGCGGTCGTTAGCGTACGTTCTTTCCGTACCGTTCCCCACACGCGTTTATACGGCACAACCATTCTTTTGTACAATTTTCCGTAATAATTTTAACATTATGAGTGCCTTTTTATCCACCAATCGCTCACCTTGCCGCAAAAAATCGATTCTCGCGAAGGTTTGTTTTGTGCAAAAAGGGGTTAGCATGTGAATGCGACAAAATGAATTTTTATTTAAGAACACCGTCATTTGCACCAACTTCTCGGCGTTTTGCCGCTAAAAACAGTACGTTTTGATGCTAAATGCAGTGCATTTTGGGGCTAAACGCAGTGCATTTTGGGGCTAAACGCAAGGTGAAATGCTGCTAAATGCGAGATGAAAAGCATAAAAATACATCGCAATTGTATAAACAAAACCTTTCTGATCCATTAAAAACTTGGCGTAAAAGGGCAAAATGACCATTGAAAAGTGGCATTTTAATGAAGAAAAGTGCCGATTCTTTATAACTCTTTGATTATAAGTACTTATGAAATTGAAAAAAGGAAAAGGGTTACGATTTGGTTACTACTCAAATTCCCCGGACTTCCTGGATTTGCTATCGTTTCAAACAACTCTTGTTATTGATGCAAAGATAAATAAAATGTGCTGCCCGACCAAAGAAAACGCTTGTTTTTTTCTTGTCGGACAGACTTTTCTATTGTCATTTCGATGGTTTAATTGTCTTGCTGAAATCCTCATCATCTTCGGCAGAAACAAGTTATGCCCTCTCTTCGTAAACTTCGCTATCGGGCATAACACATTCCTGCCTTTCATGACCGACGAAAAGAGGCAGGGAGCTGTCTGTCGAAAGGAATTTCGACAAATCTGCTTCCTGCCACATTTCTGTGTATCGGCCATACTTCCAAGGTATGGATTTCAGCAAGACAATTTTTCAGATTTTTCTTTTTCGATGTTTTTCCTTTTCTTGGAAGCGGTTGTAAAAGCCGCATTGTTTGTCGTCGAAGAAGTCGGAGCTATTCAGGTGGTGATAAATCCCTCACCCTACTATCTCCGACACCTCCTACTTATCGGACAAAGCCGTAGGAAAAGTACACGCCTGCCCATCGCTGCAAGCCCGAAAGGCAGACTTCGCACCTTTCCTTTTCCGTCTTTTTCTTCTTAGGTGGCTTTTATACGCCCACTTCATTACGCTTTTTACTATCTGATTGTATGACATGCAATCAGATTTTTACTTTTTCATCCGAATCTGTCTCTTTTCCGTTTACCTCCATTTCGATGCAGTCTTCACCGTATCGCATCCGTTGGTCGTCCCCGTTCAGGCGCAAAGGTAATTCCGGGATGTTACGCTGCTGCAAGGTCGGTGCCTTTGGTTTTGGAGAAAATCTCCACGCCTACGCTCCACTGCGTTTTGCTCCGGGTAGTATTTTCCCTCAAAAACCTTGCATTCGCTCATCCCTACCTTTGTGAGGCACCTGAAACGAAAACGACCGATGCGACAGGAAGACGCATTAAAAAAAATGTCGGATAAACGAGAGACAGATAAGCAGTGAAACTCAACTCCCTCAAGCTCTTGGATCCGCATTAAACATTAAAACCCTTAGCAAAATGGAAAAGTCAATCAACATTCACCGAGCCTTGCGCACAACCCTCCGCCTGCTGCTCACAAGCATTCTAAGCATCGTCTTTTGGGCGGTCGGTATGATAGTTGGTTTGCTTGCGGAAGTCATCGCAGGTGTGCTCCGCATCTTTTGGGCAATAGTCCTCTACGTGCTCACCCTTGTAAGTCTTTTCGCCCTTATTCTTTGGATATTCACCCTATAAACATAAATCAAGATGAAAACAAGACACAGCAAGACACCCAGCCAGCAATGCCGATACTACGAAGTGGACAATATCTTCGAGTATATGTATGAAACCTACATCAACGGCAATCATTCGCAACTGAAAACATTGTACAAGGAGTTACGCAGAGAAGCAAGAAAAGAATTTATCGCATTCTGCTTTGAAATAGTTAGTCCCCAACACAGAATGCAAATTATGCAAGCTATCGTTTAATTAAAATCATACGACAATGAGAATAGAAACAAAAACATACGAGGTGTATCAGTTCCACGAACTGACAAAGGAAGCACAAGTTAAGGCACACCGCCATTGGGTAGAACATTTCGACTATACTTGGAGCGAAGAGAACCAAAACACCTTGCAAGCCTTTGAGCGGGTTTTCAAAATCAAAGTAGAAAAATGGTCATACGACAGCTGCACCTACAACTATCGTTTTACCTCTCATTACAGCGAGGAAGAAGACAATTTGCAAGGAATAAGGCTTCTCAAATACCTTGTCAATAACCATTGGAACGATTTGTATATCCCCAAGACCTATTGGGGCAAAAACTACAAGAAGAAACGCAAGAGCCGTGTATTCGTCACCAATGATTGCGTACTGACGGGCTACTACATAGACTTTGATATTTTGAAGCCCATATACGACTTTTTGAAATCTCCCGACAACACCACGCTGTGCGAACTTATAGACAAGTGCTTGGATGGCTTTTTCAAAACTTGCAGGGACGATATGGAATACCAACTCAGTGAGGAAGCCTTTGCAGAGAGTTGCGAAGCCAACAACTACGAATTTCTATCCAATGGAACATTATTCAATTAAAAACAGCATACGACAATGAAAGCAACCGACCATTTCAAACGAACCATTCAAGCCTATTTGGACAATAGGGCAGCCGAAGACGAACTCTTTGCAGTAAGCTACCGCAAGGAGGGCAAGAACATCGACGACTGCATCACCTATATTCTCAACTACGTGAAGAACAGCGGCTGTGCAGGTTTTTCAGACGGGGAGATATATTCGCAGGCAGTACATTATTTTGACGAGGATAATATTGACATCGGCAAGCCCCTTAATTGTCACATAGCCGTAAACCACGTGGTACAGCTCACAGACGAGGAAAAGGCGGAAGCACGCAGGCAAGCCATCGAGCAATACCAACGCGAACAGCTTGCCAAGATGCGCAGCCACAGCGAGCGAACCAAGAAAACAGAAAATAAGGTCGTACAACCTTCACTATTTGATTTTTAACCCTTAGACAATATCGCAATATGGAAGCAATGGACTTGAACGAAGCACGGATTTACGTAGGCACTTATGCCAAGTACAACAACGGCACTTTGCAGGGCGAGTGGGTAAGCCTTTCGGATTTTTATGATTTGGACGGCTTTCTGGAGTATTGTGCCGAGATACACGAAGACGAGGAAGAACCCGAATATATGTTCCAAGATTGGGAGAACATTCCCGATAGTCTGATAGACGAGAGCAATTTGGAAGAAAATTTCTTTGAACTTCGAGACGAGTTGGACAGACTGAACGACACGGAGAAAGAAGCCTTTTGGACATGGGCGGAGGGCAATAACATCAAACTCACACAAGACGCTTACGACCTTGTGAAGTCTTTCCAATCCACCTATATCGGCAGTTATGCAAGCAAGGAGGAATTTGCGGAAGAACTTGTGAGAATGGAAAACGACTTGTCCGATTTTGCATTGAGCTACTTCGATTTTTCAAAATATGCCGACGACCTTTTCGACACGGACTATTGGTATAAGAACGGCTATGTATTTCGTAACGAATAAAGCAAGGAGGAAAGAGTATGAAACCGAGAAACAGATTTGAAAAGGCAGTGCTTGCTGAAAGCAAGCATTTGCGTCCCATTACCAAGACACAAAGCAAGTGGGCATTCCGTGAGTGCATCGGCCACTTTGCCTACCGATTGCCCAAAGGTCATACTACGTGTATGGACTGCGGGCATAGTTGGATAATGGAAAAACCTGCCCAAACTTGCACCTGCCCCCATTGTGGGGCAAGGTTGCAGGTTGAAGAAACCTACGGGCGCAAGTTGAAACAAAAGCAATACTTCACAGTTCTTACTACCTGTGGAGCATACCAAGTGTTGCGTATGTTCCTGATAGTAGTGGGCATGGAGAAAGGTTGTGAGGCGAAATATGAGACAATCGAAATCGGTCAGTATTGGTGGGACGAACAAGGGCGAAAGGTCGTGATAGCCGTTCAACGTACATTGGGGCATTATGTGGACACGTTCTCTTTCTATTCGCCAATGGCAGTGCGAAACGACAACGAAGCTTATCGTTACGTGGCTTGTGCGCCCATATACCCCAAGTTCAAGGTAACGGACACACTCCGCAGGAACGGCTTTAAGGATGATTTTCACCAAATCGCACCTATTGCCCTTATCCCGGCACTACTCACCGACAGCCGTGTGGAAACCCTCATCAAGGCAGGACGCATAGACCATTTGCGCTATTTTCTCAACAACGCAAGGGCATTTGAAGCCTATTGGCAGTCCTATAAGATTGCAGTTCGCAACGGGTATGAGATAAAAGACATTTCCTTGTGGTGTGATTATGTGGATATGCTCCGCAGGTTGGGCAAGGACGTTCACAGTCCGAAGTACCTTTGCGCCAAAGACCTTAAGGTCGAGCACGACCGCATAGAAGCCCAAATACGCAGGAAAAGAGAAAAAGAAGAAATCGAGAGAAAATGGCAAAAGGCAATCGAAGATGAAAAGTGTTTCCGAGAACTCAAATCCAAATTCTTCGGTATCCATTTCACGGACGGCACAATCCAAGTCCACGTTTTGGAGAGCGTGCGTGAGTATCTGGAAGAAGGAGTATCAATGCACCATTGCGTGTTCTCCAACGAATATTATCTTAAAGAGGACTCACTAATCCTATCGGCTACGATTGATGGCAAACGGATAGAGACGATAGAGGTCTCATTAAAGACCTTAAAAGTGGTGCAAAGTCGTGGCGTGTGCAACAAGAACACGGAGTACCACGAGCAGATAGTAAATCTTGTGAATGCCAACAGCAGACTTATACGCCAAAGAATGAAGGCAACGGCATAAAGAAAAATATAAACCACCAAATTATCACAGCAATGAAAGTAGAAATAGAGAGCATCGTATGCAACTGGGCAGACGAGATACCTTACATACTCGTAAGGGTTATCAATGCGATAACCCTATTTGCCAATAAAGAGGAGTTAAGGACAGCCATTAAACAGATAGCCGAAGAAACGGAACTCGACAAGTTCTTTGTCTATGGATATGGTAAACATCATTTTTGGCTCACCCATCGCAGGCTATCGAATGGCGAACCAATGGAACACAGATTATTAAAGGTAGAATTTTAGGGTTATGAAGAAGAAAAAGATATACAGAGTAAAAACGCAATATATTTTCAAGGGCGTATTTGAAGCTCTTGCCGATAGCAAAGAGAATGCACGGCAGAAAGTCCTGCAAGATTGCAGGCTGGTGATGGGAGGAAGCATTCACAGCACCTTGCCCGATGAAGAGATAAACTGGGCATTCTCTACCCACCCCAAAGTAAAGACCACGCGAGTAACCATTCAAAAGGAGTAAACAACAGCGTACTTAACGGACGGCATATCCGCCGCCCGCTCCTTTCTTTCATGAGCAAAGAAAAGGCGAAAAAGAAAGGAGCAAAGAAACCATAAGTCTTCATTCTGCGAATGGCAGAAAGCAACACGAAGAAAAATAGCACACAAAAACTCCCTCTATCGGTATTTTATACTGTTGGAGGGAGTTTTATTGGAGTATTTAGAATTTTACGCATGGGATATAAAACAGGACGAACTCTACGCGCCGCCGTTTGAGCAGACCGGGCAGCACCCTGCCTTTATAGCGGCAGAAAGAGAGGTATTCGGGCAAGATGTTTCTGTCGCCCCGTTCGAGTTTCCGTATCAGCCGGCTTTTGGGACGATTTCTGCCACCGAGCAGTGTGCCCGTGCCTACATTGTAGGAGAGTACGGTCAGGAGCAGAGCATCCTTGCCGAAGCGGCGAAAGAGGGCGTAGCGGCTGAGCAGGTCGGCACGCAGGAGCGAGTCCGCCTGCCGTTCGGTCATATTTGCCGTAAACCGCTCTCCTTTCAGCAGGCGGTGACCGTAACCGACATACGGATACCGACCGCGTCCATGCCAGCCCTCGAAGTATTTTACGCAGCGCACGGCACGTTCGAAGCGTGAAAGCGGTTGACGTGGCTGTGCAGGCAAGGAAAGAGCAGTGAGTACAAGCAGACACAAGCAAAATATCCGCCTAACGCCTGCCGCCAAAATGCCTTTCATCCTCTTTTGACGAAGTGCCCTGCCCGCCACTCTCGTCCTTTTTCGTGTCGTTGTTGAAACTAAGTTCCAACTCCTGTGCCTGCCCGTCGGAACTCTCCACCGTTACCGTGAGCTTCTGTGCATCGGTGGTGGCTGAGGTATAATAGAGACGGAACACCTCGCGTTTAAGCGGATAACGGTCGTTAGGCTTGAATACCGTGCCGTCATCCATGCGCAGCACGCCTGCACCATCATATTGGAAATACCTGATACTGTAGCGCGTGTCGGCAAATCGCCCCTGCCGTACGAGCGTGCAGCGTATCTCCACGGTCTGTCCTTTTGCCACTCTGCCCGGTATGGGCATCGTCTCTAACTTGAACGGGTATGCCGTCTGAATATACAGCTCATTATCACAAGCAGATAGACAAAACACGGCGAGGGCAAGCACTCCCATTACCCAAATCATATTAAAAATTTTCTTTCTCATTTGTTCGTTATTTTTTATCGTTATACATTCATTCCTGCCCGCCAAGAGAGCAGGTACTCATTCAAATCCTTATGGTCGGCATACAGAGAGGAACAGTCAACGACTTTATCCCCGAAGTTTACTCTCAACCTATCAAAAGTCCTTCGCCCTGCCTCGTCGTTGTCGAGATAGCATTCAATCCTCTGATAGTCGCCAAGCACTTGCAAAGCTTTCTCCACGTTGGAAACGGAATTAAGCACAAGCCAATCCGAAGCGATGATGCCGAGTTGCATAGCCGAGAGGTAATCCATGAAACCCTCGAATACGGCACACACGTCTGCACCGCTACGTTTCAGTGAAATATCCTTGGGTGGTATGCACCCCTTGAAGAAGTGGTTACGCAGTTCCATCCCTCCGCTCCTGTTGCGGAAACCGACAGCATAATATCGTTTGCCATGTACACGGTACCTCACCTCCTCGCAGTTGGGGATGGCAACATGAGCATCGATGCCCCGTTCTTCCAAATAGCCCAGCAATTTGCTGTCCTGCAAGGAACGCACCCAAATATCTTCAAAAGCAGGCTCTCTTTCTTTGTTCCTTGGCAATTGCGTCATAACAGGACGCGGACAAGCTCCGTTCCTTGCGATGAATGCCGCCCTTAAAAGAAAATCCTCGCTCCCGATGAATGCTCCTGCCAAGTCGAAGATATCGCCACCTTTACCCGTTCCAAAGTCGAACCATACATTCTTGACAGTGTCGACCTTGAAGGAGGGCGTCCGCTCCGTGCGGTACGGAGCGGAATACCACAAGACCTGTCCTCGCTGTTTTGCCGGACGAACCCCCATCGCGTTCAGGAAGTCCGCAATGGGGATTTCTCTCATTCGTCGTGCGTCCATCGTCAGTCCATCATGATTTTCAGTCCGACACCGTACTGCACATGGAAATGCCCCGTAGAACCTCCCCACAGACAACGTTCCCTGCCGTAGAGCAGCAACACCAATCTGTCCGTCAGATAGATCTCCGCCTGTAGGGTAACGGCCCCACCGTAAATAAAACCGTCTTTATTGCGTATCGTAGAGCCGTCGAAGAGCAGTTTCTTGCCGCCATTGACCGTCTCATAGCCTGCCAAGGCGGAAACACCTGCCGACAGGAAAAAGGTCTTGCTTCCGTCCGAAAGCACGTCACAGAAGAAACCACCCTCACCCGTGAACTGCTCCACGGGAATGCGGCTTTCCCGATAAGGATGGTATCGGCGGAGATATTCCGCTCCGAACACCCATTGATGTCCGCCTTTGGTATAGGTGGCAAGCGAAGCCCCGAACGAATAGCCCGTTTCATTCTTTGAGGAGGGAGAATAAAAACCGTCTGCCATGCCTGCCGTGAGGCGTATGCCTTTCATTCCGGGCAGACAGCGTTGGGCGTGCGCCTGCCCTGCAAAGAGGGCAAGCGACACGACAAAGAGGAAAAATGCAAGCTTTCTCATCATTACTTCACTTCAAGTTCGCTGATTTCCCTTGCACGCACAAGGTCTTCGTTCTCAATGGTGAACGATTGATGCCTGCCGCCGTTCTTCTCGCACAGCTCCACGACAAGTTGCTTGCCGTCGGGGATGGTGAACTTAGACAGGGCAAAGACCGTCCGCTCATTCTTGCCGCCCGGCACGCAGGTAACATAGTTCTGCGCCCGCAGCGGAAGCACGACCTGCTCCTGCACGGCCGTGCGCTTGGCTACCTTTTTGTCCACGATTTTCCACGTCATGTAATCCACGTCGAAGGGAATGTGGCTTTGGTTCCTGATTTCGGTGTGGAAGTATATCAATCCGCCGTGCGTATAGATACCTTTTAGCAGGTATTGCACCCCGAAACGCTTGCAGCCGATGTGCTTGACAGTTCGTCTGTCCTGCCTGTAAATGGACTTCATGATGAGCCGCACGAGCATCGGACTCTCGCTGCCCAGCTCGTTAAGGTACACCTCCTGCGCATTGTTCGGACGGTTCGCACTTTCACCGTCGTGAATGATGTCCGTCATCTCCACGTTGAGCAGCAGCGGCTCGTCGGCATAGCGCACGTTGAAAGTGTAGAAGCAGCCATCTTCAGTGATGACGCTCATGTTCGTCTCCCCCTGAAAGCCCTTGACAGTGGATTTTACGCGGATGACATTCTCCGCTCCGTCCGCCTTACCGGCGATGAGGTTGGGCGAGCCGAGGTCTACGTAGCGCACTTCTGCGGGGAAGAGGATGTGCACCGTTTTCCCGTAGGTCACTTCCAACCCGTGGGGCGGTATCATCCGCTCGAAGGTCAGCTGCCGCGTCAGTCCGTCATACGGTGCAGCGGCGGCAACACCCACCGGTTTCACTTGTTTGATACCCTGTTGCTGTGCATTCGCACACGCCACGCCCATGAAGAGGGCGAGGACAAATAACATTTTCTTCATTTTACTGTTGGATTTAGTTGGTAATAAAAACATTGTCGATTAATCTTTCTTTTGAAAAAGCAGCACGCGGTAGCCCGCCTTGAGATGTACCTTGACGGCGCGCACCTTTTTGGCGAAGTACTGCGACGTGCCTTGCAGCAGCCCCTTGCCCACGTCGGCGGCGAGCTGCGCCCCCGCATCGGTGGAGATGTTCATGCTGCTACCCGCGGCGGTGCCCATGTTGGCGGCAATCTCCTTGGCAGCACTGCGCTCCATCGAGTTGGGAATAAAGATGCCTTCCTGCCCGTCGGTGTCGTAGACCGAGAGAGCAGTGGGGATGAGCGTACCACCGTATTCGAGCGTCTCGATGACGATGGTGAGCCGTTCACCCTGTATCTTGGCCGCGCCCGTTATAAGGGTGTTCTTCGGCAGGATACGTTCGCCCGCCGCCATCGGTTCAGAGAGCCGCAGGCGCACCGCCTGTCCGTCGCTGACGGTCTGGTTGCCGTAGACGGTGGCGGCGATGGTGTTCTTCTCCGCCGCAGCCTGCACACCCACCGCCGTCTGAAAGCCGTAGTTGCGCGCTTGGGAGTGGGCAGCAATAAAAGCTTCGTCCGTCATGGGCTGCCCGAGCGCCGATACCACCTGCCGTACTACCCGCTTGACGGGTGTCACCACGGCTTTCTTGTGTACGCCTGCCGAGGCAGCCGCTTGCAGCGTGTCGCCCGTGGCAGCCCTGCCGAAAGGTGCAGAGCCACTTGCAGCGGGCATGTACTTCGCCGCCAGCCGGTAGGACTTTTCCAAGAGCGCCTCCTGCTCGTCCATTGCGGAGGAACGGCTGCTTTGGGTATTCAGACGCTCTTCCAGCTCGTGCAGGCGGACTTTGAGTTCTTCCTTTTCCGTGTCCTGCTTCGGCTGCTCGCGCTCGTAAAAGCCGCCCAGCGTGGTGTTGAGGTCGCGGTAGGCACCCAGTGAAGAGCGTACGGAAGATGTGCTGCCCTGTGCATTGTCCTGCGGGGCGGGTTGCCCGCCCGTGCCGAAATCATCGATGGCGGCATGGGCTGTGCTCGTATTATCCGAGGAAAAGAGCGAGCCGAGGTCTTGCAGGTCTCGGTTGCGCTGTTGCTGCCGCTGCTCCATCTCTGCCGCCTCGTAAGCTTTCCGTTTGTCGGCGATGATGCCCGTGCTGTCGGCAGCAGGCATCTCTATGTTGAAGCCCTTGCCTGCGTCTTCCTTTGCCTTGTCGTCGGACGAGGGGGCGAAGATGAGCCACATCGAGCCGGCGAAGAGCAGCACCATGAGCGGATAGACGAGCAGTTTCATCCTCCGCTGCCGCTCGGCTTCGGTGAGCGGTCGTTTCTGTTTTTCTTTACTTGTCTGTGTCATTATCGTTTTTGTTTGAACGTTTGAATATGTTTGAATTCCATGTGCTCGCCGCCACCATGCAGCAGACCATAGACTGATTTGCCGACGGTATAGAGCGAGAGCAGAGCGAAAAGGACGAGCATCGTCAGGACGATGCGCCGCCGCGTCCGCTCGGACAGGCTGTCGTGGTAAGCCCGCAACCGCCGTAAAGCGCGTTTGCGGAAGTCGTAGACTTTCCACAATGCCCGCCATAGTGCCTTGCTGGTCTTTTTCCTTTTCATCGCTTCACGGTTTGAAGGTCCTTGTTTTCGAGAATATTAAACCCCTCGATAGTAAAGCCGTTGGGATTGTCGTCCGAGCGGGCGGCATTCAGAAGTCTACACTCCGTCTTGAGGCTCCGTCGGGTGACGTTGCTCTGACGGATGATGAGCTGTGTGGCATAGGTCACGGCGCGATAGGGATAGGCGTCGAAGCTGCACACCACGCTGTCCACCCGGAGCGTCTGGTTGATGCCGCCGGCGATGATGCGGTTGTAATAGCCCTTTTCGGCAAAGTCGGCATAGCAGTCGTAGGCACTCTTGTCTGCCAAGAGCAGGGCGCGGCGGACATTGTGTTCGATGGCGCTCTTGTCCGGCGAGAGGGTGAAGAAGAGTTCGTGGAAACGCCGCACATGCTCCCGCGCTTCGGCGGGGCGGTTCTGCGACAAGTCCTGCGAGAGGGCGAGCATCAGGCTCTTGCCCCCGTCCAATACGTAAATCTTCTCGCGCTGCCGCTCGGCAAACCGGTAGGAGCTCCACAGCGTGTAGCCCACGATAGCCGTGCACAGGCAGAGGAAGATGATGCCGAACAGGCGTATCTGCCTGAACGAGCTTTCGATGTTCTTTAGAGATTTGAATTCCATTGTTCTATTCGTTTCTTTTCTGTTTTTACGATTTCATGCGCTGGTAAGCGGACTTGATGAGGTGTCCCGCACGCCCGGCGGCGTTGCCCGCCACGGCTCCCGCCGCACCTGCCGCACGTTTGCCGGCAAGGCTCGCCATGTTGTTGATGCTGCGGTTGTAGCTGCCCATGCCGCCCGCCTGAATGATCCAGCCCGAGACGGTGGGGATGGTGAAGTAGCCCACGATGCCGATGACGAGGAAGACGATGTACACCCCGTTGCTCGCATCGATGGAGAAGGCAGGATTATTCTGCAACTCGGTGATGTCGTTCTGCAGCATCAGAATCTGTATCCGAGCAAGGATAGTGCTGAACAGGTCGGACACGGGCAGCCAGAGGTACACCTGCACATAGCGGCAGACCCACTGCGTGAGCGTGGACTGAAAGCCGTCCCACACGGAGATAGCGAAGGCAATCGACCCGAGTATCGCCAGCACGACGAGGAAGAACGTGCGCAGGGTGTCGATGATGAGCGCGGCGGCCTCGAAGAGCAGCTCCATGATGCTGCGGAAGAAGTCGCGCACCTTCTTTTCGAGGTTGTAGGCACCCCGTTCGAGATACATCCCCGTCATCGTGGCCAAGTCGGCGGGCGAGAAGCCCAGCTCCTCGATCTGCTTGTCGAACGCCTCGTCGCTCACCAAGTAGGCGGTTTCGGGGTTGCGCGCCATCGCCTCGTATTCCAACCGGTCTTTCTGCTCGCGGTACTTCTTCATGTCGAAGGTCTGCTCCTGCAACATCCCGTTGGTGCCCTTGACGATGGGACTCATCACACCGTTAAGCGTGCCGAGCACCACCGTGGGGAAGAACATGATGCACAGCCCGATGACGAACGGGCGGAGCATCGGAAAGACGTCGATGGGCTCGGCACGGGCGAGCGACTGCCACACGCGGTAAGCCACGTAAAAGAGCGCACCCAGACCGGCGATGCCCTTCGCCACGCCTGCCATGTCGGCACACAGTGGCATCATCTCCTCGTAGAGCGAACGGAGGATTTCGTGAAGGTTGTCGAAGTTCATGGCCTACCAGTATCTTTGGTTCGCATTGCCGTAGAGTGCCATCACGCGGTCGAGGTCGTTCCTCTTCTTGGCGCGCAGGTAGCTCACGGAGATGTTCTTATTGGTGTAGTAATTCACGAGGTTGCGGTAGTTCTTCATCCGCATGTAACAGCGGTCTACCACGTCCATTCTGTCCTTGTCGGTCATCGAGAGCGTGGTGATGTTCACCACCTGCTTGAGTTCCTTGAGCACGTCGTTGCTCTCTTCAAGGAGCTTGGTGTAGCCAAAGGCGATGGCGCTGAGTTCGGCGGGCGAGAAGTTGCTGTCGTGCAGCATCCGGCGGTAGCTGTTCACGTAGACGTCGGTAATCTCGCCCACCATGAGAATGGTCTTGCGTACCTTCTGGGCGTCCTTGATGAGACCATTCACCGATTTGAGGGCGTCGTAGTATTTCTTGCCCTGTTCGTAAATCTTCACGGTCTCCCGAAAGTTCTTGACCATGTTCTGTGCCGTGGTCGTGGTCTGTGCGATGTTCTTCCCGGCGTTGATGATGCTCTGCGCGATGTTGGAGGGGTCGATGACCGCCCACTGCGCGCTTGCCCTGCCCGCAAAGAGCAGGCAAAGGGCGATGATGGTAAATACTCTTGTTTTCATTTCTTTGTCATTGTTGATGTTGATGTGAATACTAAATATGCTGTCTCTTGACTAAAATAAGGATGTGTCAGCCTCGCATACGTGGACAAGGAGGCTTATACACGTTTGTATAACCGGTTATACAGGCTTGTATAATTACTTATACAGGTTTGTATAATTCATTATACACGTTTGTATAATTCATTGGACACGTCTGTCCAATGAGCTGGACAAGTTAGTCCAAGTGTTTGGACACGTTTGTATAATTGATTGGACACATTTGTCCAATTATTTATCTACGTTTGGCTAAACCGATACATCCAATGCTATGTCCGACGGGATTAACCGCTCCGTGCTGCCCGCCTTTGCTCGGCCAGCTCCCGGATAGCTTTCTCGATGTCGCCGCCGTACTGCTCCGCCAGTGCGCGCACTTCCACTTTCTCGGTCTCCTCGGTGGTGTAGGCGAGATATTCCTCGGGACTTACCTCCGTGGCGTAGACGGCACTCTGCACGCCGCCCAGCCCGATCCACACCTCCTTGTAGAGCCGCCCCGGGTGGTTGGCCATGTTGATGGAGAGAATCTGCCCGCGTTCCTTGTCGGTGAGCCCCAAGAGCGCCTGTATCTGGTCGAACTTGTTCATGTACTTGCGCTGGTCGAGCAGTATCTTGCAGTCGGAGTTGTTGATGATGCTCTCCTTGACCACGGGCGAGGAGATGATGTCGTCCACCTCCTGCGTCACCACGATGGCCTCGCCGAAGTATTTTCTCACCGTCTTGTACATGTAGCGCAGGTATTCGGCCATGTTCGCCGAGGAGAGCGCCTTCCACGCCTCTTCCACGATGAGCTGCTTGCGTACGCCCTTGAGCCGCCGCATCTTGTTGATGAACGCCTCCATGATGATGATGGTCACCACGGGGAAGAGTTCGCGGTTCTCCTTGATGCTGTCGATTTCGAAGACGATGAAACGCTTGGAGAGCAGGTCGATGTTCTCCGCCGAATTGAGCAGGAAGTCGTAACGTCCGCCGCGGTAGTACTGCCGGAGCGTGGTGAGGAAGTTGTCGATGTTGAAGTCGGACTTCTCCACCTTGATGTCGCGTGCCTCCAGTTCCTGCCGGTAGGTGCCTTTCATGTATTCGTAAAAGGTGTTGAAGCAGGGCGTGACGCTCCTGTCGGCGCGGATCAGCTCCACATAGGCGGACACGGCGCTGCCCAGCTCGGCAGACTCGGTCTTGGAGACTTCCTGACTCTCGCTCTTCCACAGCGTGAGCAGCAGCGTCTTGATGCTGTCCTTCTTCTCCACGTCGAAGACGTAGTCGTCGGTGTAGAAGGGGTTGAACGAGATGGGCTTCTCTTCCGTGTAGGTGAAGTAGACGCCGTCCGCCCCGCCTGTCTTGCGCCGTATCATCTCGCAGAGCCCCTGATAGGAGTTGCCCGTGTCCACGAGCACCACGTGCGTGCCCTGCTCATAGTACTGGCGCACGAGGTGGTTCATGAAGAACGACTTGCCGCTGCCCGAGGGACCGAGCACGAACTTGTTGCGGTTGGTGATGACGCCGCGCTTCATGGGCAGGTCGGAGATGTCCAGATGCAGGGGCTTGCCCGTGAGGCGGTCGACCATCTTGATACCGAAGGGCGAGGGTGAGCTGCGGTAGTTGGTCTCCTCGGTGAAGAGGCACACCGCCTGCTCGGTGAACGTGTAAAAACTCTCCTCGGCGGGGAAGTCGGCACCGTTGCCGGGCATGGCCGCCCAGAAGAGCGTCGGGCAGTCCACGGTGTTGTGGCGCGGCATGCACTCCATGCTCGCCAGCTGGCTGCCCGTGTCGTTCTTGATGTGCCTGAGCTCCTCCTCGTCGTCGCTCCATGCCATGACGTTGAAGTGCGCCCTGACAGAGGTCAGCCCGAAGGAGCGTGCCTCGTTGAGATACTCCTCTATCCAGTCCTGATTGATGGCGTTGCTGCGGCTGTAACGTGAGAGCGACTGCATGTTCTTGGCGGATTTCTCGAACTTCTGCAAGTTCTCCTCGCTGTTGTCGAGGAAGAGGTACTGGTTGTAGATGTGGTTGCAGGGCAGCAGCAGTCCCACGGGTGCGGCGAACGACAGGCGGCAGTCGGAGCGGTCGGTGGAGAGCCGTTCATAGCGGATGTCGGTGCCCACCTTGGCGGGCAGGTCGCCCGGCTCGGAGAGGGTGAAGAGGCACAGGCGATTGTCGCCCACCCGCATCTCGCGCGGCGAGAGGTCGATGTCCTGCAGGCAGGTGTCGCCCTCGGGCAGCAGGGAGAGATACCGCTCGATGATGCCCGCCGTGTCGTCGGTGCCGACAAGCTCCTCGTCGGAGAGTCTCTTCAGCGTGATGAAGCCCGAATCGTTCATGATGCGCTCGAACTGCTCCGTAGCCTCCAAGAACTTGCCTGCCGTCTCTTTGTCGACTTCCTTGGGCACGATGTGTCCGCGGCAGAGCGTGGAGAAGTTGCTCTCGCGGCGGTTGCGCTCCTTGGTCGTCTTGGTGAGGTAGAGGTAGCAGGCGTGCTTGAGGTACGGACGTTCGTTGAAGTGCCGCTCGAAGCTGCGGGAAAGGAAGCTCATGTCCTCCTTTTGCAAATCGGGGCGGTAGCTTTCCCTGATGAACCAGTCCTGCTTGTGCACGATGCAGAAGTCGGGCAGCACCTTGACGGCCTTGCACCACGCGGCGTGTATCGCCTCGTACTCCTGCGCCGTGACCGTGTAGAGTTCGGGCAGCGTCACCGCGAAGCAGACCGTCAGGTCGGCATCTTTGGAGATGATGCACCCGCCCTCCACGGCAAGCAGCGGCAGCTTGTTTTCCACCGTGGTGGCTTTAAGAATGTTCCTCATTTTCGTCTTTCTTTTTAAGTTTCTTGTGTCTGATGATACGGGGAAGGGATTTGCGGTGGAGCAGGTAGCGCGGACGGTTGCGGGCGGCACCGAGCTTCATGAGCCCGTGCGCGCCGTACTTGCGGTTCAGGGCGAACGTACCCCACACCAAGGCGGAGGCGGAAATCACGCCGAAACCGATGCAGAACCACTGGTCGATGCCCGTCATGTAGAGGATGACGAACAGGACGAACAGCGTGAGCAGTCCCGCCGCGAAGATGAAAAGGTACTGTGCCTTCAGCCCCTTGAACTCGACCGACGCCCCGATCCCCTTGTTGATTGAAAACTCAGCCATCGTTCCTATTCCTTTCGTCGTTTAGAGGAAGAAGGAACGCAGGATAGTGGCCGCCACGATGAGGAAGATGCAGGCACCGAACCAAGAGGCGGCGGTCTTCGAGGTATCCGGATCGCCGGACGAGAACTTCGAATACACCTTCATTCCCCCGATAAGCCCCACTACGGCACCGATGGCGTAGATGAGTTTCGTGGCAGGATCGAAGTACGAGGTCACCATGTTCGTGGCTTGGTTGATGCCTGAAAGGCCGTTGCCCTGTGCAAGGGCGGAAGCGGCAGTAAAAAGCAATACTGCCGAGAGAATGAGTTTTTGCTTGTTGTTCATAAAGCTTCGTTTAGTGACGGGCGTGCATGGAAAACGGTCATACACCGCCCGTCGGGGTTGAATTGAAATTGTCTTACTTAACTTTCTTGTGGATATAGTGGCAGCGAGTGCGCCTTATCCGTAGTCCTTTTCTTTCATTGTCGTTTCTTGTTAACGGGTTATACAAAATCGCGGATATCGAAGTCTTCGATGCGTGCGGGAAGGACGAGCGGTTTTGCCTCTGCGGCACGGGCGGTATAGGGGTCGATGACCTCGTTGACCCTGTCGGAGATGCCGGCGAAGCTCTCGGTGAGCTTTTGAAAGAGTTCCGTCTCGGCGATGTCCTTGAAGGTCTTGCCGGCATGGAGCTTTTCTGCTTCGTCCGCCTCGGGCTTTCTCACGGACTTCACCGCCCTGTCGATGTCCTCGAAGCTCGTACCCCTTGCCGCAGGTGTATCGGGCTCCTCGTCCTCTACGTCCTCTGCGTCTTCGTTTCCGTCTGCAACATCATTTATCCTGATGTCGGTGAAGGTCTCGTCAAGGCGGTCGGCGGGAATTTGCAGGGAAGGCTTCTCGTCCGTTTCGTCGGCAAAGGTAGTGTCTTCGATGTCTACCGCCTCCGTTTTTTCCTGCGTGGCAGCTTGTGGCGCCGTAGTGGCAGCGAGTGGCGTCGTCCTTTCCTGTTGTGCGGGTACGGAGGCCTCCATTTTGAAACGACTCTTACCCACGATGTCGACTGCCTCGTCCTGCGCTTCGCGCTTCTTTTGGGTCTCTTCCATTGAAGCCATTTGCCCTTTGGAGACAGACGGCCGACTCAAAAGGTGATAGGCCAGCCAAGCATTGTATGCCAGCAGGGCGATGATGAGAAAGGTCGTCATAGCTCCATGTTCTTAAGCAGGGCTTCCTCATAGAGGGCTTTGAGTTCTTCTCCGTGCGTTCTGAAATGTTCTTCGAGCATGTTGCACAGTAAATCAGAGATATTAACCCTGTTGCTGCATATAAGCTGTACGATTTTGAGCATCTTCTCATGGTAGACGACCGGAATGTACACCTGTTTGCCGTCTCTTGCTGTGTAATGCGTCTTCTTCAAGAATGTTTCCCTGTAAAGGAAGCGGTTGTCTTTCTTTTCCATTGTCTTTTGTTTTTAGAATATTGAACTGTTGTTTTCATATAACTTTTTGATTTCTTCGCCGAAATGCTCGAAGTGGTAGGTCAGCACATTGTCTATATAGCTGAACAGTGACACCTCGTCCTTGGCGATGATGCGCAGGATACGCTGTATCCGTTCGTGATACTCCTTGCGGATGTACACGGTCTTACCGATACGGGCAGGGATGTCCACTTCCTTGTGAAAGGCGGCAAGGTATTCCTGCTCCCTGTCTTTCGACCGTCTGCGGCGTGTCGGCATTTCCTCCGTCTTCTGTTCTTCTTCCTTGCCCGCTCCTTTTCCCATAGGCGACTCATCTTCCGACTCTTCCTGCTTTTCACTTTCCACTCCGTTCGTCCTTGCTTCGGGTGGGATGCTCATGTCGTCCCGACGGAACGAGTTGATGATGAAATTGCTGTCGATGTCTTCCACTCTTGTCTTCTTTGCCATTGTCTTTATCTTTTGAGGTTTATAATGTCAAGTATTTCGTCTGCGAGCCTGTCCACATTGCTTCCCCGCAGCAGGCTCTTGTCCGTGGGGAATGTCGTGGAGCGGAACACCGCCTTGCGCTCGGATGCCATCTCCTTGCGGAACCGCTTGCTGTCGGGAAGGCGGGTGGAAAGGATGGGCAGGGCGAACTCCGCGCACACCTTTTCGTAGGCTTCATAGAGTTCCGTCTTTTCGCGCCCGTCCACCATGTTCCATATCAGGTAAATCCCCTTGATGGCGGATTTGCCCGTGACGACCATCTGCTCGTTGATGACGGTGGCGAACTTGATGGAGCTTTCCATCACCACACGGTCGGCGATGATGGGCGTGAAGATATAGTCCATCCGAGATACGGTATTGACAATCTCGGCATTGTTGATGGTACCGGGCAGATCGAAGAAGATGACATCCGGCATCTTCCCGCCTCTGCAAAGGCTTTCTGCGGAGGTGATGGCGTCCTCGGCGCGGCTGCAGACGACGGGATAGTATTTCTTGCCCAGCTGTCTGAGCAGGTCATACGCCTGCACCTTGTAATAGTCATCCTTCATGATGGTGTCCATGTCGCGTTTGCGCATGTCGTGGATACTGTACTGGGGGAAGTCGCAGTCGATGACGGCGACGTCATATCCCTTTACGTAATGCAGGTAGCTCGCCATGAGCACCGTGAGTGTGGTCTTGCCTGCTCCGCCTTTCTGGGTGGAGAAAGCAACATACAGTGGTTTGTCTTTTTGTTTGTCCATTGTCTTCTTGGTTTTATGGGTGATACATATATTGATACATTTGTTTGTCGGTTTGTCGGTTTCTTCCGCTTGACGTTCCAACCACATTCTTGCCGTTCGTCGGTTGCGACCGCTAATTCTCCTTGCGGAGATACTGTCGGAGAAACGGACTGCCAAGTGTCGGTTGTAACCAACCAATGGCCATTGGGGCATGAGTCTCTCTCAACCGATCAACCGGCAGATTATCTGACGTCTTTTGGTTTGTCGGTGCAAATAAACAACAAAATGTCGGTACTTGTATCGTTTTTCAGCCACGTGGCAGCTTGTGGCGTCGTTGTGGCAGCTTTTGGCGTCGTTCCTGTCGGTTTTCGGGCGGATATTCTGCCTAATTTTGCACCCGAGCGACGAGGTCTGTCGGTCGGTGTTCTCCCTGACGGCTTCTGAAGGTAACTCCCTCATCCGTCCGAAGGCGGATGTTTGTGTCCTCAAAGACACAGCAAGGTATCTTTTCAGCCGCTCGAAACGATTCGAGCATCCCAGAAAAGCCTTGCCCTTGGCAGGGGAGGTGGGCTTTACCTCCGAAGTCGGAAGCCCAAGAAGAATACCTGACGGTAAAGAACATACGACGGCAGTCCAAGTCGCATCATCACTAAATCCATATTAAAATGACAGAAAACAAAAAGAAAACGGGGAGAAATCCCAAGAAAGACCCGGCGGTGTACCGCTACACCGTCCGTTTTAATGCGGAGGAACATATACGTTTCCTTGCAATGTTCGATGAGTCCGGTGCAGCTGCGCGTTCCGTTTTTATCAAACAGCAGTTCTTTTCACAGCCTTTCCGTGTGATAAAAACAGACAAGACGCTGCTCGATTATTATACCAAGCTCTCGTCTTTTCACGCGCAATACCGCGCCGTGGGCAACAACTACAACCAAGTCGTCAAGGAACTGCGCGTACACTTTTCCGAGAAAAAGGCGATGGCATTGCTCTATAAATTGGAGAAATGCACACAGGAGTTGGTGCTCATCACGCAGCAAATCATCTGTCTCACCCAAACCTTCGAGCAGCAATGGTCGCAAAGATAAGTATCGGTAGTTCACTCTACGGCGTACTTGCCTACAACGCGCAGAAGGTAAATGCGGGTGAAGGAAAACTCCTTGCCGTGAACGGAGTGTTCGATGCCTGCACGGGAAAGATTGACCTTGCACGAACTTTCAAGGATTTCGATAGTCTCTTACCCAAAGGAATTCGGACAGAAAAGCCTGTATTGCATGTCTCGCTCAACCCGCATCCCGACGACCGACTCACGGACACCGAGATGGAAAATATCGCCCGTGAATATATGGAAGAGATGGGTTACGGCAGTCAGCCTTACATGGTATTCAAACACGAGGACATCGACCGCCATCACCTGCACATCGTTTCCCTGCGTGTAGATGCCGACGGCAAGTGTCTCGATAACGCTTTCAACTTTCATCGCAGTAAGCGTATCACCCGGATGCTCGAAGAGAAATACCACTTACTTCCTGCCGAACGCAAACGAGGCGAGATACGCGAAGCTGCCCGCAAGGTAGACATTGTTAAAGGTGACGTGAAGAAACAAATCGCAAGCGTACTTCTTTCCGTCGCTACCCGTTACCGCTTTCAGTCGATGGGCGAATACCGTGCCCTGCTTTCGCTCTACAACATCCACGTGGAAGAGACGCGGGGAAAGGTGGGAGAACGAGAGTATCACGGGCTGGTCTACTCGGCAACGGACGACAAAGGCAACAAGGTGGGCAATCCTTTCAAGGCATCGCTCTTCGGCAAGTCCGCAGGCTATGCCGCCATCGAGAAACGTTTTTCTTTATCGAAGAAACAGATAGCCGAAAAGAATGTCACTGAGCCTACCAAGCGGGCGGTGCTTCAAGCACTCGGAGAGACTTATCACAGGGACAAGTTCGTAAATCTGCTCAAAGCCAAGGGTATCGATACGGCGCTGCGTCTTACCGACGAAGGACGTATCTATGGAGCCACCTTCATCAACCACCGCACGGGTTGCGTGCTCAATGGCTCGCGTATGGGCAAGGAACTCTCTGCCAATGCCCTGCAGGAACATTTTACCTTACCCTATGCCGATGAAAAGCCCATACCGTTTACCCTTCATCCCGAAGAGACGGTACAGAAAGAGTCCGTTATGCAAGACGACAACGAAAACTCTTCCTTCGGTCTCGGACTTTTCAGTCCCTCTGGTCAGGCCGTAAATGTCGAAGAGGAAGATTTTATCAGGAAGATGAAACGACGAAAGAAACGAAAGGGCAAAGGGCGGACAATGTAGGGAGACTGAACAAACGATGTAAGCAACGACACAATAAAAAACAATTAATAAAGAAAATAGATTATGCAACAGGAAGACGATTTAAGGGCACTGGCGAAAATCATGGATTTTCTGCGTGCCGTGAGTATTATCTTGGTGGTTATCCACGTGTATTGGTATGGTTACGGAGCCATCCGTATATGGGGGCTTGACATTGGCGTGGTAGACCGCATCCTGATGAACTTCCAGCGAACGGCGGGACTCTTCTCCTCTATGCTTTATACAAAACTCTTTGCCGTGGTGCTCTTGGGGCTTTCGTGTCTGGGCACGAAAGGTGTGAAGGGTGAGAAGATAACATGGAGGAAGATATATGTCGCACTCGGAGTGGGCGGTGTGCTGTTCTTTCTCAACGGTTGGCTGCTCCGCCTGCCGTTGCCTTTTACTATTGATGTGGGGCTTTATGTCGTTACGATTTCAGCGGGTTATGCCTGCCTGTTGATGGCAGGATTGTGGATGAGCCGGCTATTGAAACACAACCTGATGGACGATGTATTCAACAATGAGAACGAGAGTTTTATGCAGGAAACGCGGTATCTGGAGAATGAATATTCCGTCAATCTGCCCACACGCTTCTACTACAAAAAGAAATGGAACAATGGGTGGATCAACGTGGTGAATCCATTTCGTGCCACCATCGTGCTCGGTACGCCGGGCAGTGGAAAGTCGTATGCCGTGGTCAATTCGTTCATCAAGCAGCAAATAGAAAAGGGGTATTCGATGTATGTCTATGACTTCAAGTTTCCCGACCTGTCGATGATAGCCTACAATCACCTCATCAACCACTTGGACGGGTATAAGATAAAACCGAAGTTCTATGTCATCAACTTCGACGACCCTCGACGGTCGCACCGTTGCAATCCCATCCACCCCGACTTCATGACGGACATTTCGGATGCCTACGAGAGTGCCTATACGATTATGCTCAACCTCAACAAGACGTGGGTGCAGAAGCAGGGCGACTTCTTCGTGGAGAGTCCGATTATCCTCTTTGCCGCCATCATCTGGTATCTGCGCATTTATCAAGACGGGAAATACTGCACGTTTCCACATGCCATCGAGCTACTCAACCGGAAGTACGAGGATGTATTTCCCATTCTCACGTCGTATCCCGAATTGGAGAATTATCTTTCTCCCTTCATGGATGCGTGGCAGGGTGGAGCGATGGAGCAGCTGGCGGGGCAGATTGCCTCGGCGAAGATACCGCTGTCGAGGATGATTTCGCCGCAGCTGTATTGGGTGATGACGGGCGATGAGTTCACGCTCGACATCAATAACCCCGAAGAGCCGAAGATACTCTGCGTGGGCAACAATCCCGACCGCCAGAACATTTATGGGGCGGCACTGGGGCTGTATAACTCGCGCATCGTGAAACTCATCAACAAGAAAGGGATGCTCAAATCGTCGGTCATCATCGACGAGCTGCCCACGATTTACTTCAAGGGACTTGACAACCTCATTGCCACGGCACGCAGCAACAAGGTGGCGGTGTGTCTGGGCTTTCAGGACTTCTCGCAGCTCACACGCGACTACGGCGATAAGGAGGCGAAAGTCGTGATGAACACGGTAGGAAACATCTTTTCGGGACAGGTGGTGGGAGAGACGGCGAAGACGTTATCGGAACGTTTCGGAAAAATGTTGCAGAAGCGGCAGTCCATCTCCATCAACCGGCAAGACGTCTCGACCTCCATCAATACGCAGATGGATGCCCTCATACCACCGAGCAAGATTTCGGGGTTGACACAGGGAATGTTCGTCGGCTCGGTATCGGATAATTTCGACGAGCGCATCGAACAGAAGATTTTTCATGCCGAGATAGTTATCAACAACGCCCAAGTGGCTGCCGAGACGAAACGGTATAAGCCTATTCCCATCATCACCGACTTCACCGATGCCGAGGGCAACGACCGTATGCGGGAAAAGATACAGGAGAATTATAACCGCATCAAGGCGGAGGTGAAGCAGATTGTGAAAGATGAGCTGGAACGGATTAAAAACAACCCGGAGCTTGCACATCTGGTACAAAAGAAGGAATGAAGAAATAACTTGTTAAGTTCTCTTATATGTTAGCCACCAAGATTATGCAACATAATCTTGGTGGCTAACTTGTATAAATCTATATATGGGTAATACGTTCTCTAAAAGCAAGTAAACCTTTTTCTGCTAATGGTCCTATTATTTTACGCGAGTTCGGGATAAGGTCAGTATGCAAACAGTTCTAACTGCCTTGATTTTTCGACATAAACAGGTAGAGCCTCAGGTTTATTGTCAAAAAAGCAATAGGCTGTTAGGGCAGAACATAGGTTCATGATAAAGTTGTGTATCGAGCGATGTCGCGAGTGTACGAGGTTAGCTTTGTTCTTCAAAAGTTCATTGATGCACTCGATGATGTACCGTTTTCTTAACATTATCTTATCCCACATCGGCATCAGCTTATTCTTCATTTTAGCCTTCAGCCCATGAACGAGCCCAGAATACCTTGACTGAATAGGCTTTCGAAGAGTTCTTGCTTAATATATCCTCTGTCAGCAAAGACCTTTCCATAGAGCACCTTTGTAAATACATTCCACACCCTGCTATCCCTGTCATCCACGTTGGCCCCTGTAAGACAGAATGTGATTACCTCACCCGAATCATTGTAAAGCAGGTGAAGTTTGAAGCCATGACACCAACCCATCGTCCCCTTTCCGTTCTTGGCGAGCCCCGAAAAAACCTTGTTGAAATACCTTCTTACGTTGTGGCATACGGGAATCATTGTGCTGTCAACGAACGTTATCCCTGTACACTTGCCGAAAGCATAGAGCTTCATAAAGAGCATCATTTTGCAGAATACACGAGGCATGAGCTCTACAAAGCGATTATAGGATACTGCATTTGAGAGCTCTTTGTGGAAGCAGCCGCGGATACAATTACGACGTGGGTTCGAATAAGAAATTCTCTTATAAAGTTGTAGGAGTGAAATATTTTTTGTTGCGACCCATTCCTTTCCCTTTTCTTGCAGCAGTGTATAAGCTTTTTCTTAAAATTCTATTTAACACTGAGATAGAGTTTTACAAAGGTTATATGCCGCTTTTCGCCATAAAAGAATTCTCAAACATTTCCGTTTATAGAAAGTTAGCTCAAAAAGAAGGCTAAAATAAATACAAGAGGCAATATAATCCAAAATAAGATCACACTTTTTTTATGGTTCTTCCGTTAAATGCGTAGATGAGGAATTTT
>NZ_KV815066.1:0-401 GCF_001814145.1 Prevotella sp. HMSC073D09
TTGTACAAATCTATCCATTTAACGGAAGAACCTTAAAAAGTGGGGTTTTGATGCCCAAAAGCGAGTATTTGGGCTTGAAAAATTACGAGCTGGCAACCAAACTAGAAGGGCTAAATGGTGCAAAATGCAGGTTTTTTCGTAAAAACAGACAGGTTAGGAGGCAGGAAAAGCAGGAAAAGGTAGTAGTTTACCTGCTTTTTAACCTTTATTCTCGCTAGAATGAAGTGAAAATTCGAGCAGTATTGTAAATAAAAAATAATAAATTAAGTTTTGTGTTGGTGATTTTTTGAGTTGCTGGGTTAATGAGTTTACAAGTGGGCGAGTTGACAAGTTGGCAAGTAGGGAGTTTACAAGTTTATGAGTATCCGAGTTAACAGGTTGAGGAGTTAACAGGTTGAGGA
>NZ_KV815066.1:501-2638 GCF_001814145.1 Prevotella sp. HMSC073D09
GTTGAGGAGTTAACAGGTTGGGGAGTTAACAGGTAGGGGAGTTGACAAGTTGATAAATTGATGGGGTGATAGGTTGATAGGTTGAAGAGTTGACGAGTTGGGAGTTGACGAGTTGGGAGTTGACGAGTTGGGAGTTGACAGGTTAACGAGTTGTCAATAAGACAAGTTTTTGAGAGAGACAGGGTAACAAGTTAATGGGCGCAATTATTTTCACCTTTTCACCTTTAAGCTATCTTTTCACCTTTTCACCTTTTCACCTTTTCACCCTTTCACCCTTAAGCCATCTTTTCACCTTTTCACTCTTTCACCCTTTCACCTTTGAAAGCCATCTTTTCACCCTTTCACCCCTTCACTCTTTCACCCTTTCACCTTTGAAAGCCATCTTTTCACCCTTTCACTCTTTCACCCTTTTCTCCTTTAAGCCTTCTTTTCACCTTTTCACTCTTTCACCCTTTCACCTTTGAAAGCCATCTTTTCACCCTTTCACCCCTTCACTCTTTCACCCTTTCACCTTTGAAAGCCATCTTTTCACCCTTTGCAACAAAAAAAGAGGACACATATAAATGCGTCCTCTTTCTTATGGTTGTGAATTTGTTTTATTTCACCTTGTCTACAATAGCCTTGAAAGCTTGGGGATTGTTAACAGCGAGGTCGGCAAGCACCTTACGGTTAATCTCGATACCGGCCTTATGCAATGCTCCCATAAGGGTAGAATAGGTCATGTTCTCCAAGCGAGCGGCAGCGTTGATACGCTGAATCCACAAAGCACGGAACGTACGCTTCTTGTTGCGACGGTCGCGATAAGCGTAGGTAAGACCCTTTTCCCAAGTGTTTTTGGCTACAGTCCAAACATTTTTTCTGGCACCATAGTAACCCTTTGTGAGCTTTAAAATTCTAGTTCTTCTTGCTTTAGAAGCAACATGATTGACTGATCTTGGCATACTTTCTTCTTAACTTAAAAATGTTTGACTAATGTTTAACGCAAGCAAAGCAAGTCGCGAACCTGCTTCATGTCTGCACGATCAACGAGAGTTGAGTGAACCAAGTTTCTCTTTTGCTTCTTTGTCTTCTTAGTCAAGATGTGACTGTGGTAAGCATGTTTCCTTTTAACCTTACCCGTACCGGTGAAACGAAATCTCTTCTTTGCGCCGGAATTTGTCTTTACTTTTGGCATTTTTTTGTTGTTTATTTGTTATTTATATATGGTGGCAACGCATATACCCGGCGTTACGCACCTCTTTTCTTGTCTTTGTTTGGGCTTTGTAGGCACTGAATTTTATTCTGCTTGGAGCTTTTTAAGCACGTCTTCGCCGTTTTTGGCATTGGCAAATAGGCCATTGTCAGTGTTGCCATCTTCTGTTTCGGCATTCTTTGTTTCGTTCTCGCGCTTTTCTCTGTCCAGCTTTTGTTGGCTCTTTTTCACCGCCCCTGTCTTCTTAGGAGCGATGTAAAGGAACATCTTCTTGCCTTCAAGTGCGGGCATCTGCTCTACCTTGCCGTATTCTTCCAAGTCGTTGGCAAAACGTAGGAGCAAAACTTCGCCTTGCTCTTTGAAGAGGATGGAGCGTCCACGGAAGAAAACGTAAGCCCTAACCTTGTTGCCGGCATCCAAGAATTCCTTGGCGTGTTTGAGCTTGAAGTTGTAGTCGTGTTCGTTGGTTTGCGGTCCAAACCTGATTTCTTTCACTTCTACCTTCACTTGTTTGGCTTTCATCTCCTTTGCGTGCTTTTTTTGCTGATAAAGGAACTTGGAATAGTCGATGATGCGGCAAACGGGAGGTTGTGCGTTGGGTGATATTTCCACCAAGTCCACTCCTTGGCTGCGTGCCATGTCGAGTGCTTGACGGGTGGGCATAACGGTGGAACCGCCTTCGTTTACGATGCGTACTTCCTTCGCGCGTATCTGCTCGTTTACGCGATACTGGTTCTTTATTCTTTCATTCTTCATTCAACAATATTATGATAAGCGGCTGCAAAAGTACGATTTTTCGCGCAACAAGCAAAATAATTCATTGATTATTTTACAGATACGTGTTCTTTTTCCTTTCTTGTTAAAGTACTTTCACAGAATGGATGCGGTGAAGGGGCGAAGTATTGGAATATATAGGGATATTCAGTAAATATCTAACTAATTGTT
>NZ_KV815067.1:0-1969 GCF_001814145.1 Prevotella sp. HMSC073D09
CGACATTGTTCATTTGGCTTAACGAAAACGTTCCCCATAACCAGCCTAATTGGTTTCACATACTGCTTCATCGCTCCGCTTGTTTTTTCTTTGCGGGCGTGTAGGAAGGGATGCTGGGCGGGTAAAATGCTTTGTTTCAGCTTTATTCGTTTTGCTGTTTCATCGCGTTTTGCTCGCCTTTTGCCTTAAAGCGTACTGTGGTTAGGTGGTTTTTGGGGATTTTTTATGCCTGCATCCTTTACTGTTTAATATCCTTTAACTTTTTCTTCGTGCAAGTATTCGCCGTTTGCACGTTTATAGGGTGTAATCAACAATAAAAGTAACTTTAAAAATAAGGACAATGTACACAAAATCTTTACTGACAACCTTGGCCACAAGCGCCTTCTGTGCAACAATGCTGTTTTTTACCGCTTGCGACAAAGACAATGACTCGAACAAGCCCATGTTAAACAAGTTGACTTTCGACAAAACGAAGGTTGAAGTAACGGAAGGCATGGAAACTGAGCTGAAAGTGAAAAACGGAACAGCACCCTTTAAGGCGATGCTGTCGGGAGAAAAGAATAAACAAGTTGCCGATGTCGCCGTGAAAGACCGCGTAATAACCATCAAAGGTAAGATGGCCGGCTCGGCTACACTGGCCGTTACCGACAAGAAAGGCGACAAGGGCGTGATTAATGTTGTTGTTAAGAAGGCCGCTGGAACATTAAAGCTGGACAAAACTTCGCTCACAATGGAAGTGGGA
Organism: Prevotella sp. HMSC073D09; assembly: GCF_001814145.1. Lineage (NCBI taxonomy): Bacteria > Pseudomonadati > Bacteroidota > Bacteroidia > Bacteroidales > Prevotellaceae > Prevotella > Prevotella sp. HMSC073D09. The sequence goes on from NZ_KV815067.1 coordinate 743, forward strand.
AAGACCGAAGTGGTGAAGGTTCAGAATGGAAACGGCAAATATACCGCCATTGCTAAGGACCCGAAAACGGTTGAAGTGACGGTAAACAAATACGAGATATCTGTTAAAGCACTAAAAAGTGGCAAGACAGATGTTGAAGTAAAAGACGGAGATAATAATTTGGGTATCATATCAATAACTGTTAAGTAAACAATTCATTTCATCTATTCTGACTTCTGTATTTGGAAGGATCAACCCCCGATTTGTGAAAATCGGGGGTTGATTGGTTTTAGGCGGGTCGTGCTTTCGCATGGAAGTTGTCTTTGCTTTTAACCTTTCTGCAAATTGAGAGGGGGTTATGTTTGTGCGCTGCAAAACGCACTTTCCGAGGAACGAGAAAGAAGATAAACGCCCCGCTCACGTACGAAGTGCTGAACAAAGACATGATGACGTCTGAAATTCTGTCCCATTCGTCTGTGGCTGAACAGGGCAATCTCTTAAAATGTAGCCTGGCAAGCGTTCTTTCAATACATTCTTTATAAATAGAAGGCACCTTTCCTGTGGCATATAATGAGGAAAAAGTAGAGCGCACTTCTTTATGTTTCATCTGTTCTTATGTCAAAATGGACGTGTTTATGCCAAAACGAGAAAAGAACGATTAACCCGTTCACTTGTCAACTTGTCCACTCGTCAATTGGTTAACTTGCCTACTGGTTAACTCGCCAACTGGTTAACTCGTCAACTTCTTAGCTTGTCAGCTGGTTAACTTGTCTTCTGGCTCGCCTTTCCACCCGTTAGTACATCAACTTATGTAAAATATTTGGTAAGAAATTTAACACTATGAGTGCCCCTTTTGTCCACCAACCGCTCACCTTGCCGCAAAAAATCGAGATTCTCACAAAGGTTTGTTTTGATGCAAAAAGGGGTTAGCATGTGAATGCAGCGAAATGAATATTTATTTGAAAAGGCCGCCATTTGCACCACATTTGGGGCCATTTGCGGCTAAATACAGTGCAATTTGCACCAAAACGCAGTGTGTTTTGGTGCTAAATGCAGTGCGTTTTGATGCTAAACGCAAGGTAAAAAGGTGCTAAACGCGGTGCAAAATGGTGCTAAACGCAAGGCGGAAAGCATAAATATCCATAACAATTGGTATAAATAAACCTGTTAGAACCATTAAAAATATGGCCGAAAAGGGCAAAATGGTCGTCAAGAAGTGGGATTTTAGGTGCTAAAAGTGGGTAATTG
>NZ_KV815067.1:2069-5599 GCF_001814145.1 Prevotella sp. HMSC073D09
AACTAGAAAGGCAAAATGGTGCAAAATGCAGGTTGTTTTCTTAAAAGCAGACACGTTAGAGGGCGTGGCAAGAAAGAAATAGTAGTGATTTACCTACTTTATGACCCGTATTTTCGCTAGAATGGTGCGAAATTTAGAGTGGTGTTGTAAAATAAAAGATAAAGAATTAAGTTTTTGAGTTGATGGGATTGTGAGTTGGTAAGTTTTTTGAGCTTGTGAGTCTGTGAGCTCGTGAGTTTCTGAGTTTCTGAGTTTTTTGAGTTTTTTGAATTGAAGAGTTGAAGAGTTCGCGAGCTTATGAACTTGTTAACTTGTCAATCTGTCAACTTGTTAACTTATGAATTGGTGAGTTCTTGTGTTTGTAAGCTGATAAGTTGATGTCTTCGGTGGTTGTTCGGTTTTCGTAAGTTTATAAGCCAGTGGGTAGACTTGTGCTGCACTCCTCTCAAATTATAGAAGTATTAAAGGTCAAGATTACTTCATGCACTTGTCCAACGCCTTGTCGTTTTCTGTTCGCTAATTAAAGTGTGGTGGGGCAGGCATAAAGACGTGAAATGGACTTTAAACAACGGAGCAAGTCTGCTGCAAGTGGTTTGTTGCCCCTGTACAAATGGTTTGTATGCACACTGCAAGGTGCTTGTACTTCGCACAACCAGGTGCTTGTACTTACGCTACAAAGTTGTTTGTGCACACACTACAAGGCTGTTTGTGCGCACACTACAAGGCCTCTTGCACAGATGCTGCAAGCGGTTTGCAGCCCCATAACGAACAGCATTACGCAGGCAAATGGCCGATAAGGTTTGTTGCCAACCTAAACAGGGGACAGCTATAATCTGTAAAACGCGGGCTAAAGCTTACCAATCAACACACCGCTTCCCCTCGGCAACGTTTCTCCAATTGTCCGTAACGCTGTTGCCCATTCAGTCTAACGTTTCCATAAAACAACTACGTTAAGGCGTGCAACCCACGAGGCTAAGTAACAAGTTGTAAGCAAAGGGGGCGAAAGCGTGTCAACTAGTAAAAGTAAGGCATCGTGACAGCCCGCACCAACCGATTGAACAAACACTAATAAAATGTTAAATCTTAGGGGTTGGGCGCAGAATAGCCCTCGAAAAGTTTCGTTGTTCTGTCAATTTTGTTGTACTTTTGCCATCGAACATCAAAGAGGGGCGAACCGCACATGCAATCTACCACACCGCCAAATGCGTTCGACAAACCCCGAAGACGTTCTTTTCTCGTTCCTCGAAAAGTGCGTTTTCTCGCCATGACAATGTTCGAGCAAGCTCAACTTTGTTCATTTGGCTTAACGAAAACGTGCCTAACCACATGGCGAAAAAACGCCTTGACACACGCCTAACATACCTAAATTGCAGCATTACCGAAGATGATATACATTGAATTGCCTTTCAACCAAATACGACAAATAACGTTTTACCTGGCTATGGAAGAATTTGTGGCTCGAAATCTCGACCTCGAAGAATGTTTTTTCATGTGGCAGGTGGAACCTACTGTGCTGTTTGGCAGAAACCAACTCATAGAAAACGAGGTGAACCTTGACTATTGTCGGGAGCACAACATTAAGGCTTTCCGCCGTAAAAGCGGAGGCGGATGCGTGTATGCCGACATGAGCAACGTGATGTTTTCGTACATTACGAAAGACGAAAACGTTAGTCTCACCTTCAATCACTACCTGAATATGGTGACACGAACCTTGCAAAAGCTGGGCGTGGAGGCCGAGGCAAGTGGCCGAAACGACATCTTGATACATGGCAAGAAGGTGTCGGGCACGGCCTTTTACCACGTTCCTGGGCGCAGTATCGTGCATGGCACCATGCTCTACGACACCAACATGCAGCACATGGTGGGCAGCATAACCCCCACCGACGCCAAACTGGTGAGCAAGGGCGTGCAAAGCGTAAGACAACACATTGCCTTGCTGAAAGACCACACCAACATTTCGCTGCCCCACTTTAAGGCTTTCGTCAGGCAAGAGCTATGCAACGACAAGCATGTGCTAACGCCCGACGACGTATTGGCCATCGAGGAGATAGAGAAAGAATACCTAACACCCGAATTTATTTACGGAAACAACCCGCGATACACCTCCGTTAGGAAACAGCGGATTGAGAATGTAGGCGAATTTGAGGTGCGCATCGAGATGAAAAAGAATATCGTTAAGCAGGTGAACATCATGGGCGACTTCTTCTTGACGGGCGACATCGACAATCGTTTGCTCGCAACGTTGAAGAACATCCCCTACACCGAAGAGGCCATTAGGCAAGCCTTGCCCCAACGGGTAGACGATATTATCATGAACCTAAGTAAGGAAGACTTTATCAAACTTATTATATAAAGCCCTAAACAACATGGAAGATAAAAAAACTTGCCTGCACGACAGGCACGTTGCACTAGGTGCACTGATGCAACCTTTTGCGGGCTACGACATGCCCATTCAGTATTCGTCTATCACCGACGAACATAACGCCGTGCGTAACCATTGCGGCGTGTTCGATGTTTCGCACATGGGTGAAGTGTATATCACAGGAAACGAGGCCGAAAAATACGTCAACCACATCTTTACTAACGACATCGCCGCTGCGCCTATTGGCAAAGTGTTCTACGGAATGATGCTTTATCCCGACGGCGGAACGGTAGACGACCTGCTGGTTTATAAGCTTGGCGAAAACGAATTCTTCCTCGTTATCAATGCCGCAAACATAGATAAGGACGTAGATTGGATGAGACAGAACGCCGCTGGCTATGATGTGGCCATCGACCATTGCTCGGATTACTACGCACAATTGGCTGTTCAGGGTCCCGAGGCCGAGCAAGTGATGGAAGAAGTGCTGGGCTTAGCCTGCAAGGAACTGGAATTTTACACCGCCAAAACCATCGCAACCAATGGCGCAAATGTCATTGTGAGCCGCACAGGCTACACGGGCGAGGATGGTTTTGAGATTTACGGGCCTCACGAATTTATCGTTGAACAGTGGGATAAGCTGATGGCAAGCAAGCGATGCGTGCCTTGTGGCTTGGGATGTCGCGACACGTTGCGCTTTGAAGTGGGCCTTCCACTCTACGGCGACGAACTAAGTAACGAGATTTCTCCCGTCATGGCAGGGTTCAGCATGTTCTGTAAGCTAGACAAAGAAGAGTTTATCGGCAAAGAGGCTGTGGCAAAACAAAAGGCCGACGGCGTGGAAAAGAAGGTGGTGGGCATTGAACTGAAAGACAAAGCCATACCTAGACACGGCTACGACGTGGTGAAAGACGGCGTGAAAGTGGGCGAAGTAACCACTGGCTACCACTGCATCTCGGTAGACAAGAGTGTGTGCATGGCGCTCGTAGACAGCCAATACGCCAAGCTGGGCAACGAACTCGAAATACAAATTCGCAAGAAAACGTTCCCCGGAACAGTGGTTAAGAAACGCTTTTACGATAAACATTATAAGAAGTAAAGCAACTAGGTGATGGGTTAACAAGTTGATAAGGCCTCCCCCCAACCCCTCTCCAAGGGGAGAGGGGAGGGG
>NZ_KV815067.1:5699-21374 GCF_001814145.1 Prevotella sp. HMSC073D09
CAACCCCTCTCCAAGGGGAGAGGGGAGGGGTATGTTTTGTTTGTTGACGAGTTTGCCAGTGGACAAGTCGATAAGTCTACAAGTTTACCAGTCGACAAGTTTCCAAGTTAACGAATTGACAAGGATTGCCGTCCACTCTGCAATCAAGCATACAACTTAACTCCTTAACCCCTTAACTCCTTTAACTCCATAACCCTTAACCAACAACTCAGTAACTAAAAAACTTAAAATACAACACTATGGCTAAATTTATAGAAGGACTCTATTATAGCGAGTCGCACGAATATGTACGTGTAGAAGGAGAGTTTGCATACATCGGCATCACCGACTATGCGCAAAACGCATTGGGCAACGTGGTTTATGTAGACCTGCCCGAAGTGGACGACGAGATTGAAGCAGGCGAAGACTTCGGCGCAGTAGAAAGCGTTAAGGCTGCCAGCGACCTCACTTCGCCCGTTAGCGGCGTGGTGGTAGAAACCAACGAGGCACTGGAAGACGAACCCGAACTGATTAATAAGGACGCATTTGCAAACTGGATTATGAAGGTGAAACTGGCCGACACAACCGAATTGGACAACCTGATGGACGCCAAAGCCTACGAGGCGTTCTGCAATAAGTAAGCCCAAACAATCCTAACGCTATGCAATACAAATTTTTTCCGCATACGGAAGAAGACATCAAGCTGATGCTTGATAAGATTGGTGTGCCTTCGCTAGACGCGCTCTTTGCAGAGGTGCCCGAAGAAATACGCTTCCGACGCGACTACGACCTGCCCAGTGCAAAGAGCGAAATAGAAATAAGAAACCTCTTTGGCAACTTGGGCAAGCAAAACAAGCAGCTGACGGTGTTTGCCGGCGGCGGCGTGTACGACCATTACACGCCGTCTGTCGTGCCATACATCGTTTCGCGCTCCGAGTTTCTCACCAGTTACACCCCCTATCAGGCCGAAATATCACAAGGCACGCTGCATTACATCTTCGAGTTTCAGAGCATGATGGCCGAACTTACCGGCCTGCCCATCGCCAATGCCTCGATGTACGATGGCAGCACAGCCACTGCCGAAGCCGCCATCATGGCCGTGGCATCGGGCAAGAAGGCCAATAAGGTGTTGGTTTCAGAAACCGTAGACGATAAGATTTTGGCCGTGATACGCACCTATACGCACTTCCAAAATGTGCAAATAGAGGTGGTTCCTGCCGAAGACGGCGCCACATCGCGCACCGCCATGCAAGAAAAATTGCAACAAGGCGGTGTGGCTGGCATGATTGTTCAGCAGCCCAACAAGTACGGCATCATTGAAAACTACGACGGCTTTGCCGACGATTGCCACCAACAAAAGGCACTTTTCGTGATGAACAGCGTGGCAGCCGACCTCGCCTTGCTGAAATCGCCAGGCGAACTGGGGGCAGACATAGCCGTGGGCGATGGCCAATCGTTGGGCATACCCATGCAATTCGGCGGTCCATCGGTGGGTTATCTCTGTTGTACCGAGAAACTGATGCGCAAAATGCCAGGGCGTATTGTGGGCCAAACAAAAGACAATCGCGGGCAACGAGCCTTTGTGCTCACCCTACAAGCACGCGAACAACACATCCGTCGCGAAAAGGCCACGTCGAATATCTGTTCTAACCAGAGCCTTATGGCTTTGTGGGTAACCATCTATCTCAGTGTAATGGGCAAAGAAGGACTGAAAGAGGCCGCACAAATGTCGGTAGACGGGGCACACTATCTCTACGAAAAGCTCATCCAATCGGGTAAGTTTAAGCCTGCGTTCAACCAGCCTTTCTTCAACGAGTTTTGCGTAAAGTATGTTGGCGGCGACCTCGACCAACTGCAACAACGCTTGCTGGACAACGGCATTCTGGGCGGAATTAAAATGGCCGACGACATGCTGATGCTAGCCGTTACAGAGAAAAGAACCAAGGAAGAAGTTGACCTTTTGGTTAGTTTAGTAACCCAATAAACCCCGAAACAAGATGAACAACAAATTATATGGCAACTTGATATTCGAGCTTTCGCGGCCTGGATGCCGCGGCTTTCACTTGCCAAACAACCCTTTCGGGAAACATCCAATAGCCAACGAACTGAAAAGGGGCAGCGATGCGCAACTTCCCGAATGCGACGAAGTGACCGTGGTGAGGCATTACACCAACCACAGCGGCAACAACTTCGGCGTAGACAACGGTTTTTACCCATTGGGCAGCTGCACAATGAAATACAATCCCGTTATCAACGAAGAGGTTGCAGCCATGCCGGCCTTCGCCAATCTGCACCCGGCACAGCCTGCCGACACCTGCCAAGGCGCGTTGGCCGCCCTGTACGGACTGCAAAAGGCACTCTCCGAAATATCGGGTTTGCACGAGTTTACCCTTAATCCCTTTGCCGGCGCGCAGGGCGAACTTACGGGTTTGATGATTATTCGTGCCTACCATCAGGCAAACAACGACACGAAACGCACCAAGGTGATTGTTCCCGACTCGGCTCACGGCACCAATCCCGCATCGGCCGCCGTGTGCGGACTGGATGTTGTGGAGGTGAAAAGCACGCCCGAAGGCACCGTTGACACCGAACACCTGAAACAATTGCTGGGCGACGACGTGGCTGCGATGATGATGACCAACCCCAACACCTTGGGATTGTTCGAGAAAGACATACCTGCCATTACCAAGATGGTACACGATTGCGGTGGCTTGATGTACTATGATGGCGCCAACCTTAACCCCTTGCTGGGCGAATGCCGCCCTGGCGACATGGGTTTCGACGTGATGCACATCAACCTACACAAGACTTTCTCTACCCCTCACGGCGGTGGCGGCCCCGGTGCTGGCCCTGTTGGCGTGCGTAAAGGCTTGGAACAGTTCCTGCCTTCGCCCCATGTAGTGCGCAACGGCGACCGTTACGAGATTGTACAAAACCCCTTTGGTTTCGCTCCCGATGCGCCAACGATGAACCTAGGCACTTTCTTCGGCAACTTCGCCGTGCTGATGCGCGCCTACACCTACATCCTAACGCTGGGCAAAGAAAATCTTAAAAATGTGGGAAAACTGGCTACACTCAACGCCAACTACATTAAAGAGTCGCTCAAAGATGTGTACGACCTGCCTATTGAGGGGCTGTGCAAGCACGAATTTGTGTTCGATGGCCTTAAAAATAAGGACACGGGCATACGCACGATGGATGTGGCCAAGGCCTTGCTAGACTATGGTTACCATGCGCCCACCATCTATTTCCCCTTGCTTTTCCACGAGGCCATGATGATAGAGCCTACCGAGACGGAGAGCAAAGCCACCATCGACGGCTTTATAGAGGTGATGAGGAACATTGCAAACGAAGCCGAACACAATCCGCAACGACTGAAAGACGCGCCATTGAACACGCCCGTTGGTCGTGTAGACGACGTTTTGGCAGCCAAACACCCCATAACCACCTATAAACAAAGCATTGATGAACAAGTTTGATATCTTGATTATCGGCAGCGGACCTGGCGGTTATCGCACTGCCGAGTATGCGGCACGCAAGGGTTTGCAGGTGGCCGTGTTCGAGAAAGACCAACCTGGCGGCACTTGCCTTAACAGTGGTTGCATCCCAACGAAGACACTTTGCAAGCATGCAGAGGTGGCCGACACCGTTAGGGAGGCAGCACAATATGGCGTTGCCATTAAAGATGCGGCTTTCGATATCGACATGCAGGCCGTGGTTGCCCGCAAGGAAGAAATTACCGAGAAACTTCGACAAGGCGTTGAACAGCTGATGTCGATGCCAGGAATTACTTTCGTAAGGGGCGAGGCGCGGTTTACGGCCAACAAAACGCTTGTGGCAAACGGCGAGGAATACACTGCCGACAACATCATCATCGCCTCAGGGTCGTCGGCAAAGGTGCTGCCCGTAGAGGGTGCGCAGCTTAAAGGCGTGATTACCTCTACCGAACTGCTCTGCCTCGACCACGTTCCACGCAGTCTTTGCATCATCGGTGCGGGTGTTATCGGTATGGAATTTGCCAGCATCTACCGCAGTTTTGGCTGCGAAGTAATGGTGGTTGAGTTTCTGAAAGAGTGCCTTCCCGCACTTGATAGCGACATCGCCAAACGACTTCGCAAGCAGTTGGAACAACGCGGTGTGCAGTTTGCGCTGCAATCGGGCGTAACAAAGATTGAACAAACGGAGGACAATGCCCTGCGCGTGCATTATCAGAAGAAGGGCAAAGAGGCTTTCGCCGATGCCGAACTGGTGCTGATGGCCACTGGGCGTGCGGCAAACGTCGACGCACTGGGCTTGGAAAACACCGACATCAGCTACACAAAGGCTGGCATAACCACCGACGACAACATGCAAACCAATGTTCCAGGCGTGTATGCCATTGGCGATGTGAACGGCAAACAGATGCTGGCGCATGCCGCAACGTTCCAAGGTTTCAGGGCCGTTAACCACATTGTGGGGCATACAGACCGCATTTTGTTCAATGTTGTGCCTGCTGCCATCTTCACACATCCCGAAGTGGGAAGTGTGGGATTGAGCGAAGACCAATGCAAGGAGCAAGGCGTGGCCTACAAATGCCGTAAGGGCTACTATCGTTCTAACGGAAAAGCCAACGCAGGGAACGCCACCGAAGGCATGATTAAACTGATGACCGACGAGCAAGACCGCATCCTTGGCTGTCATCTCTATGGCGAAAATGCAGCTTTCATTGCACAAGAGGTGGCTGTGTTGATGAATTTTGGCGCCACGCTCACGCAGCTAGGCGAAATCGTTCACACGCACCCCACGCTCAGCGAGATACTGCAAGACATGGCCTTTATGCCTTAACAGCCTTATGAGGTGTGGCTAGCCACAAACGCAAGTCACGCCCAAACAAATTTACCTTCATGAATTTGCCTGCGCCCAGTGTGGTTATATCATAAAAGCCACCTAGGTGCAGGCTTTCTTTTGCGGCCCAAATATAAGGCGTATAGGTTGTTGTTTTAGTCCAATCAGCAGTTAGAGCCAATGCTGATTTTGTTTGATTGTCGGCATCTTGCCAGTCTTATACATGAAGGCGTAGCAGGCTAGGTCAAGCGAATAAGGCTTGCAAGATGCCGACAAACAAACGAAAGATGAATAGGAAACGATGGGAACAACCTGAAATAATTGCTCTAACGACCGGGTTGGTGCTTAATCTCCAAAAACAGCTTTCTTCTCCTAATCAGCCGCTCCATAAAAACACTGTTGCACATGTTAGGCACATGTTTCCTATCGAGCGAAAAAGATTAAATAGTGGAGTGGGGCGCATGGCTTCCTTGCGGATACATGCTAAAAAGCGCAAAGCCTCTTCCCCTTTACCCATTGCAGTTGCTTTGGGGCAGAGGAAGAGGCTATTTGCTAATGTAGAATCTTATTTAGGGTTGTGGTTCGCCAAAGCGGTTGGCGGTGGGTTCACCTTCTTTGATGCAAAGAACGAGGAACCAAATCCCACCGATGACAGGTATGAAGTTAATGAAAAACCATTCTCCACCCTTACCGATGTCGTGCATGCGGCGAACGCTTATTGCTAAGCCCGGAACCAATATCGCCAGGTAAAACAGGCCAAAGATGGCTGAAATGACTAATCTCGCTGTTGCGCTGTCTCCTGATACTGAGACGAGAATCTGATAAACAATACTAATTGCAACGTTAACGAGCACGAATAGCCAATACTCTGTACGGCCGGCACGGCCTTTAAAGTCTGAATACTTCTTAGTTAAGACGTTTTTGTAATTTCCAATAATGTCCATAATGTAAAAGTTTAAGTTATTGATAAATTCTGTTATAAGTTTATGTTGTGTGACACTAGTAATTAAAGTCTTAATGGGGTGATGTGCCCGCCATAAAGGGTTGTGCCACATCGCGACTGCAACATGTTGTTTTCGTTTAGCTGGCTTGCCCCCGCCTTGTTAGAGGTTGTCTGCCGCAAGAAAACATACTTGTTAAGGTGTGTGGCGAACTTCCATAATGCAAAGATAAACGAAAATTTCTAAATTGGCATTGTGTTTCATCGCTTTTTTTGCATTTTTCTTGATTATAACTCTTTTTTAGGAATTTGATATGATTAAAAAGGAAGTAATAGTGAATTGTGAGGGGAAGAGGGGAAGAGAGAAAAGTCGGACCAGTCGGACTGGTCGGACAGGTCGGACAGGTCCGACAGGTCTGACTGGTCTGACTGGTCTGACTGGTCTGACAGGTCCGACATGTCCGATTGGTCCGACTAGTCCGACTGATCCAACTCGCTTTTTACCTTTTAGGCCTCGCCGTTCCCGCCCACGTTAAATGGGGCGATGGTGCGAGAACCTTCGTGGGGCAACTGGATTTTGCCGAACTCTTGTTCGTATTTAAAGATGTTTTCTTGCAAGGCCATGAGCAAACGTTTGGCATGTTCGGGCGCCATGATGATGCGACTAGCCACTTCGGGCTTAGGCATGCCAGGCAGAATGCGAGCGAAATCGAGAATGAAATCGCTTGGCGAATGCGAGATTAGCACAAAGTTAGAGTACACGCCCGAAGCAACTTCGGGTTTCAAGTCCATTTCAAAGGGAACGGGTTGTTTCTGATCCATATCTTTATCGGTGTTAAGCAAGGGCTAGCCACATGTTCGTGTTCAAGGGAAAGTCCTATTATATATAAGAGTCTGTGTTTAATGTTTTACGCTTTTGTCGTAAGGTTCTCGTCGGGCGACACGTCAACGCCCAGTCGCTCGGCTTGTTCTTTCATCATCTTGTTCTTCTTACGTTTGGCCTTGAACTTGTCGAAACCCAAACCGTAAACGCCAATTACCGAACTCTGCGAAACAAAGGCGGCGGGGTCTATCTCGTTGATGATGGAAAATATCTTGCCCGACTCCGTTTGGCGAGCCAGAACAAAGAGCATCTTCACCTCGCGCCCCGAATAAAAGCCATGCCCGCTGATGGTGGTGCAACCGCGTTGCGCATTTACATTGATGGCACGCCCTATCTGCTCGTACTTGTCGGAGATGATGAAGAACTGCACCGACTGGTGCATCATGTTCACCACCTTATCTACGCAGATGGAGAAGATAAAGAGGAATACGTAGCCGTAAATCACTTCCTCCCAATTGCGCAAGGCCACGTAGCTGGCCGTGACAATAGAAATGTCTACCAGCAAAATGAGTTTGCCAAGTGAAATGTCGTGATACTTGTTAATCATGGCCGCCACCACGTCGGTGCCGCCAGTTGAGGCATTGCTGGCCAGTCCCAGCCCCACGGTGCTGCCCAAACTGGCCGCACCCAGCACGATGGCCATGAAGGGTTGGCCTTGCAAAAGCGTGGAGCCTTCCATCCAATGCTGCCCCAATGCGCTGAAAAGCGTGAACATCACAGCCGCATAGAGCGTTTTAAGACAGAACTGCCAGCCCAGCACCTTTAAGGCAATGAGCAACAATAGGGCGTTTACGCCCAAGAAAGTAACTTGCACCGGAATGTTCCAACCCCAGTAAAGAATGGATGCCAAGCCTGGTATGCCACCCGTGGTGATGTGATTCGGAAGCAGGAAGATGGCCCATCCCAAGCTGCCGATGAACATGGCGATAGTTAGTAATACTAGATCTTTTAGTAGCGTGTATCTTTTTAACGTCAACATACTTTGGTTTTTTATGCGACAAAGATACGCAATAATCGTGAAAAAAGAAAGCAACGAAATAAAAAATATGGGGTGGAGCAAAGAATTAATGTGTACCTCAGCCGCCAACTGTCTTCAAAACAAGTCCCATTACGAGGGTCGTTACCAAACACAATTCGGCCGTAAAGTCGCTAACTGTCTTCAAAACAAGTCCCATTACTCGTCCTTTCATTTGCACACGGCCGTAAATATAAATTCTTACCAGCTAGAATACACAAGAACATCATCTAATAAGAGGAGAGAGAAAGGTGGGCTAAGCTGGTGCTTAGGCCTTTGCACCAAGTAAATTGACAAGCTATACTTACGGCCATACAGCACCGAGAAATCATAAAACGGATGAACTGAATTTACACACAAAGGCGGACTCAACGTTCTCTCACAAAAGGAGCGTTAAGTCCGCCTGATGTTTAATCGGAAAGCTGTGCAGTCTAACAAGCACTACAAGCCAATGTGCCAGTGCTATGGGTTAGGAACGAATGTCTCAACAACAGCACCATAGTCTTTTTTTGCGGTAAAGTAATTTAAAACCAGCGTCACTTTATTGTCCTTGTATAGCTTGCAACCTTTCTCCGGGTCTGTTGCAAATGCTTGGTTGTTTTCTTTTGTGGCAAGGTCGCGAATATAAACGCCGTTCAGAGCGGTGGCTTGTGTCGAAACGGCAACAAATTGATAATCGTCTTGCTTAGCATTCAACAGGGTGAACTTAATGTTGCTTTTACCGTTATAAACCTTATTTAGTCGGTAAAGCCCTTCCCGGTTCTCACATTTCTGCAATACAACGTCTTTTATAACCTTTACCTTGTTCTCACCGAACGACACAAGCGCGAAAGTATAAGTTCCCTTAGCCATATCACTCCATGACAATCCAGTGAAGTCGAACACTTTAAGCGTTCTGGCACCTGCGCCCGTGGCCACTACTGCCACTTTATATTCTCCTGTCATGCCTTCAACGGCAACATCAGCCACCGCGCCGCCCGACAAATCTTTCACTTTCGTTCCGCTTGCAATCACAAAGTCCTTAATAGCCTCTTCACCTCCCTGCTGCATCTTTGTTTCAAACTCGGCCTTAGGTATGCTTGCGTAGTAAACTGCATCAGTTTTGCTGTTGGTAGCCACACGCAAAAGCATGTCGTTATCGGGGTTTAGTGGATCTTTGGCGTCAAGTTGGTATATCGTAGCCACGGCGGTGTTGTCGTTTCCAGGTTCAGAACCTTGTTCGTCAGCACATGCAGCCATGAAAGCCAAGCCCAACAAAGCCCATGCATAATTGATAATATTATGTTTCATTGTAAATACTTCGTTTAGTTTATTACATTATATAATAGGCGTGCTTTGAAAATACGCCTTCCCGCTGTTGTCATCAGAACTGGTGTTCTTCCGAATCCTTTTGGGGGTGCATAGGGATGTCGTTATTCGTGCAAGCTCTGTTATATCTAAGTTCCGTTTCGATGATACAGAGGTTCATCCACTTAGGATAAGCGGTGGTGTTCCAGCGATAGCCCGCCGTATGATTGGTACGAGGATAGTTACGTATGATACCCTTGTTAAGTCGCTTTATGTCGAAGGTTGCAAAGCCCTCTCCCCACAATTCAACTCGGCGTTGCCACCAAACTTCATTTTGGAAAGCAGAGGTAGCCGTGTTTCCGTATGCCTCATTATGCTTGCCGTACACGAAATTCGGGTCGCGTGTCTTGGCAAATTCAGTAAGCAGTGCGATGCCTTTGCCCTCATCTTGCATGCCCACAGCCTCGATCTCAATGAGTTTCATCTCTTCTACGCGCATCAGTGGAGCCCAAACGGCAAAACCTACGTGTTGATTTTCACGGCCTGCTACTCCCCCTGCGTTTCTAAATTTCAGTTGGATGCCGCCCACATTAAGCTGCGCTGCAGCCGCACTAGCCATAATTTGCTTGCAATACTTCACGTCTTCTTTATACGCATAAGTGCGCAGAGCCTCTCTTTGAGCGTCTTCCGAAAGGTCGTCTAAGGCAAAATCCACGAACACCTTGCGGCGCCAGTCGGTAGTGGGGATGGTTTCAAACAGATGTCGGTCGATGTTCATCAGTCCGCCGTAGTTCGATGCGTAGCCGCAGCCCGACAAACTCTCGTTCAGCATCACCGACCCCCAAGACGAGTCTGCGTCGTTCAAGCGGATATTTGGGTCTTCCTCATTATACTTTACGCCAAACATCCACGCCTTATTAGGCGAATTAAAGCCGAGTTCTTTGCTGGTATATGCCGCCTCGTCCATCATTGTGTACTTTTCTTGCGCCAATTTCGCATATTTCTCAGCGTTCGCCCAATCTTGTGTTTCCAAGTATGCGCGTGCTTTCAGTCCATAAACCACACTCACGTCCGGTGTCCGTATGTCAGGGCGCACATACCCTTTCAGCAATTCTTCTGCCTTATCCAAGTCCGACAAGATAAACGCCCACATTTCCTCATTGCTTTTGCGTGGGTTGTTATACAAGTCCTCGTTCGTTGTTTTCTCCGTTACCAAAGGCGTTGTTTCTGCCTTTTTGTTTAGCGAGTAAGGCTCTGCTGCATACATGCGTGCTATGTCCATGTAGAACATGGCTCTCATGGCACGAGCGATGCCTGCGCCTGTACGTCGAGCTGGTTCGGGGTTCTCGCCCGCCATCCCAATAACGATGTTGCAATTCTTTAGCCACTTCGAATAATAGGTCCAAGGCAATTGGCAAACCGCATAACCTGGTCCAAGCACCTCGCTCACCGAGTACCAGGAATCGTACTGGTTGTTCTTACCCACCACGGCAATGTCTTGCCCCATGGCGTCGCGCTCCAAGAAGAAACATGGGTAGCCTGCATCAAACACAAAAGTAGCTGTTGGTCTATAATAGAATTGCCCCACGAGTGTGGATGTTGTTGCATCCACAGCCTTCTCGAAGGCGTTTGGTGCTTCGCCCAACTGTTTTCCCGTTATAGTTCTGCCCTGCGGATCCACTTCTTCAATACATCCTGAGAGCAATGCGCATGCCCAAAAAGAGGCTATCAGTTTTACTGCTATATGTTTCATAAACAATATTCTTTAAAATTAGGTCTAAATCAGAATGTCACTTGTAGTCCACCCGTGATGTTACGCGTTGGCGAGTAAGAGCCCACCGACTTGTTGCCGTCGAACGAGTAGCGAGGGTCGAATCCTTTACGAGCCGACCAGAAACAGAGGTTTTCTCCTGCTACATATACACGCAGTGTAGAGATTTTATACTTATTGGTAAACGTTTTGGGCAAGGTGTAGCCCACTGTAAACGACTGGAAGTTGAGGTACGTGGCGTTGGTAAGCCATCTGTTGGAGCTTTTAGCTGAATAGTTTTCGCCATACTGGAAACGTGGGATGTTGCTTGCGGTGTTGTTTGGCGTCCACGATTTGAGCACATCCTTATGGAAATTAGAACCGGAAGCCTGAGACTCAACAGGGTTCATCAAGGCTGCATATCTGGAATCGTACACCTTTCCGCCCAACTGATAGTCGAACGCAACAGTGGCATCAAACCCATAAGCCTCTACTGTTGTGCTAAATCCGCCCGATGCCTTTGGCATTACCGAGCCTTGCTCGTAGAACGATGCCTCAGAGATGTTCGTGGTTGTGCCATTGCGTTTCTTGTTGGGGAACGAACCGCGGTCTTTAACAGCCACATCGGTGTCTACATAGTACAAGGCTTGTCCGTGTTCGTTTACGCCTGCATACTCTGGCAGCAACATGTTATATAGGGGTTTCCCCACCTCGTACCAGCATTCGTGTCCAGTGCCATTGTCCACATAGCCTCCATAGTCTTGTGTTTTTTGCCGCGGCAATTTCAAAATCTTGGTAGCATTGTGGGCCAACATGCCCGTTATGCTCCAAGTGATGTCGCGCGTACGTATGGGCGTAACGGTAAGCGTAACCTCTACACCGCTGTTACGCATGTCTCCAATATTGCCATAATATCCACGCGTTCCTGACAGTTCGGGTAGCGAAAGCCAGAAAAGCATGTCCGAAATCTTTTTGCTATAAACATCCACGCTACCCTGCAAGAAGTTCTTTAACAGCGAAAACTCCAAGCCAACGTTTAGGTTGGTAGTGGTTTCCCATGTAAGTTCGGGGTTGCCAGGTAATCTAAATGACGGAGCCATAGTCGTGGCCGAAGATTTAGAGAGCGTGTATTGGTCTGCAAAATACCAGTTGTTGCCCAGCGCATCGTTGCCTTGTTGGCCCAACGACACCTTCAACTTCAAGTGGTTAACCCACGGCACGTTAAAGAAACTTTCTTTCTCGATATTCCATGCGCCGCCAACAGACCAGAAGTTGCCCCAGCGGTTTTCCTTCTTAAAGCGCGACGAGGCGTCTCTACGATAAGACAGCGAGCCGTAATACTTTTCCTTATAGTTGTAAAGCACGCGGCTAAACCAACCTTCCACATTGTAACGCTCGCCGTACGAACGGCTGTTCGATTTTGTGGCGAAAGCGTCTAACTCTAAAATGTTTGGCGAGAAACCGCCTGTTGCAGTGGCGTTGAGGTAGCGCAGCTGTTCGTTGAAATACTCGTGTCCGGCCAGCACATTTACATCATGGTCGCCAAAGGTCTTGTGGAAGTCCAAGGTTTGCACGTTGTTTGTGCGCAGGTAATAGTATTGGAACTTCGTAAGTTCGCCGTTTACGTTCACCTTCGAGCCATACAGGCTGTTGTCGTAGTCTGAACGGGTTATGTGTTGAAAGTTCAAGTTGCTTGTGGCATTAAACTTCAACCAGTCGGTGAAAATAACATCAACATTGAATGTGCCATTAAATTGGTTTACCAAGAAGTTCTTTTGGTTGTATCTGTTTGCACCAAGTGGGTTGCCCTGTGAGGAGAAAGCACGCGGTGCATTCTCTACAAAGTTGCTTCCTGGTACACCATAGTCGTAATGCGGATTTCCATTCTTGTCGGTGCGTATAACGGGGTTGCCGTTTGCGTCGAGCGTACGCACGTAGAGCGGATAAATAGGCGCAATCATGGAGGTGAAATACAACAAGTTGGAGGATTTGAGCTCGTCGTCCATGTTGGGATTTTGGTTCTTGCTAGAATGCACATAGTCAACATTTCCGCCCAGCTTTAACCACTTCTTTGCTTGATAGTCTGCCTTTAAGCGTGCGGTGTAACGTTCGTAGTCCGAGTAAAGAATCACGCCATTGTCTTTCAGGTATCCTGCGCTAGCGAAGAACGACGAACGGGTGTTGCCGCCGCTTACGCTCACGTTATAGTCTTGCCTGAACGAGTTTCGGTAAGCCTCTTTCGTCCAGTCGTCTGGAGTCATATAATATGTTTCACCGTCGGCCGTTTTGTACGAACGGCCAAGCGTGGCCTTGGGATTTAGTTTGCCGTCGGTTCCAATAAGCTGTTCGCCTGTTGGCACGGTATATACATTGTAGCCCAATTGGGCAAGCATTTCCTTATTGGCTCTCGCATGGGCAGCATCTGCACTCATCCCGTCGGTGTAGAAGTACTTGTTGCGTAGCATGCCATAGTATGTTTCATAGTATTGCCCTGGGTCTTTAATCACGTCGTAATCTTGAATGGCCCTGCTGTTGCTACCCCACTTCATGTCTACCGTAACCACGGCTTCGCTGGTGTTGCCGCGCTTGGTGGTAATCAGAATCACACCCGATGCACCGCGCGCACCATAAAGGGCGGCACTTGCTGCATCTTTCAGCACGGTTACGCTTTCAATGTCTTGTTGGGGAATGTTGCTCAACGATCCGGGATAAGGCGCACCGTCAACAATGATTAATGGGTCGGTCTTGGCTTCTAGCGAGGATATGCCACGGATGTTCATCTTTCCATTGTCTGCGCCAGGTTCTCCCGATGCCTCACGCATCTGAAATCCGGCCACTGTTCCGGCAAGCGTAGAGCTTACGTTTGTTGAAACGCGCTTTGCAAGGTCTTTGGAAGAAACCACAGCAGCCGAACCAGTAAAGGCCGATTTCTTTTGCGTACCGAACGCCACCACCATCACCTCGTCGATGGTATTGTCTACGCTTTCCAGTTCAACGCGCATGTTGGCTTTTGCTGTAAGCACCTTGCTCTTCATGCCGATATACGAAAATTCTAGTTGGGCATTAGCGGGAACGGAGAGTGAGAACTTTCCGTCGATGTCGGTAACGGTGCCGTTGGTGGTGCCCACCACTTTTACCGAGGCTCCCACCACGGGTTCGTTGTCTGGCAAAGCCACGACTACTCCCCCCACGCGCGTTTGCGCCAGTGCCATTCCTGCCGTGAGGAATAGGCATGTCAGGAATAAGATTAGCCTTTTGATCATAATACTTACGTTTTAAATTACTACTATTTTGTTTCAAATCAGGTTCTTCCTACCGCCCATACAAATGTTTATAGGCATGCGAAATAGTCTTAATTCAAGCGTTTCGGGGTGTTCTTCTCCGTATTTCACGCATGGGTTTGCATCTAGCAATTGGATTTGACCTGTTGCCGTTCATCCGAGTCTTGGTGCAGAGGGCGTGGTCTTCTATACATTTAAATAGAGTTTGTCTAGCTTTGCCGCCTTTTGGGTGACACTATGCAAGGTTTCGCAAATTTATGAAAACATCTTTTAAACGCCAAACTTTTTGAAAAGAAAATGCGTGAATGGGGCGATATTTTTACATTTGGGTTGTTTTTTGGTGCTTAAAGGCGCCCATTTAATGCTTTTCGGAGCGTTTCGTCTGTTCATTATATATGTAAGTTGCGCGATAACGAACATTTTGCAAAAGCCCTTGCGGCATGTTCTTTGTCTCCGTGTTGCTTAACACGCCACGTGTGATGGCTTAAAATCATAAGTTGACGAGTTGACAAGTTAACAAGTTGACGAGTTGACGAATTGCCGAGTAGACAAGTTGACGAGTTGACAGATTGCCGAGTAGAAAAGTTGACGAATTGACAAGTTGACAAGTTCATAAGTTCATAGGTTCACAGGTTTGCAAGGTCATAAGCTCATAAGCTCATAAGTTCACAAGCTCATCAACTCTTCAACTCACCAACTCATCAACTCATCAACTCATCAACTCTTCAACTCTTCAACTAAAAACTCTCAAACTCACAAACTCAAAGCACTTATCAACTCACAATCCCATCAACTTAAAAACTTAAATTGTTATCTTTTATTTTACAATACGGCTTTATTTTTCATTCCGTTCTAGCGAAAAAGTAGGTCGTAAAATGGGTAAAAGGACACTTTTTCTAGTCTTTCACGTCTCCCGATATGTCTGCTTTTGAGAAAATAACCTGCATTTTGCACCCTTTTGCCTTTCTATTTTGGTTGCCGGCTCGTATTTTTTAAGCCCCAATTACCTACATTTAACCCCTAAAACTCCACTTTTTAACGGCCATTTTGTTCATTTTGGCCGTATTTTTCATGGGTCGGACGGGTTTTGTTTATACCGTTACAGTGTATTTTTATACTTTTTGTTTCATGTTTTGCACCATTTTACGCTGCATTTAGCACCATTTTACCCTGCGTTTTGCACCAAAACGCACTGTATTTTGCACCAAAACGCATTGTATTTTGCATCAAAACGCACTGCATTTAGCGGCATATTGCACCATATTTTGCCAAAAATAGCCCCAAATCTGGTGCTAATGGCTGTTGTTTGCAATAAATATTCATTTTGCTGCATTCGTGGATTAACTCGTTTTTGCCCCAAGATAAACTCTCGCGAGAATCGATTTTTTGCGGCGAGGTTGGCGATTGGTGACGAAAATGGCACTCATAATGTTAAAATTTATGCTGATAAATTGACAAAAGCCTCACCGCCAACCTCTCTCCAAAAGGTGGAAGCCTCACCCCCAACCCCTCTCCAAAGGGTGAAAGCCTCACCCCCGGCCCCTCTCAGAAAGGGAAAAGCCTCACCCCCAACCCCTCTCCAAGGGGAGAGGGGATGATATGCGTTGTTGGTTGACAAGGCCTCCCCCCTAAGCCCTCTCCAAAAGGTGAAAGCCTCACCCCCGACCCCTCTCCAAAGGGTGAAGGCCTCACCCCCAACCCCTCTCCAAGGGGAGA
>NZ_KV815067.1:21474-43042 GCF_001814145.1 Prevotella sp. HMSC073D09
AGAGGGGAGTGATATGCGTTGTTGGTTGACAAGGGCTCACCCCAGGAGATGCCAAGCGTGTGGCGGTTTGTTTGAAACGGGCATTAGTGTGGTGGCCGACCATATATATTATGGTAAGCGCGATGCACTTTGCTGTTACAGATAACACGTGTCTATTCGGTTTGGTTTGCCGGTCCTAAGCATTTCTTGGCTTTCTTCTGCCTGCTTAGTTCGCGCGTGGGCGAGTAAGTGGAGGGGAAGGGTTGGGGTAGGATAAGGCACACGCGGTGCGAAAGCGTACGCGGGGCAACTCCTTATATTATGTAGACGAGTGGGGTGGTTGCTATGCAGGGGCATTAAGCACCAATCGGATCATTATACCGCTTATCAGATGTTTGGCGTTGTTTCCATCGTCTCCTGTTTATCTTTCGTTTGTTTGTGGGCATCTTGTCTGCCTTGTTCTCTCTATGTAGTCCGCTGCGCCTTCAAGAATAAGACCGTCATTTGCTCGGCAAAACCCAAAATATGCACAGGCGTTAACGAACGTTTGGGGTTGAAGTGGCAAGGCCGAAAGTTGTGGCCACTACGAAATGCGTGGCTTATGGCCGAACAGAATTGCATTTGGAAAATAGTTGTTAGAAGAATGCAAGACGTGCGTTGCATGACATCAATAAACCCTTACGCAGAGGAAAAGGAGGACTTTTGTTTGCTTACGATGCTGTTATGGCTTTCCAAATCCAATCCTGTTTGGCTATAATTCCATAACGCCTTAACCCCCTTCGGCATGTTCCTCCATATCTTTAAGTGCTGCACTTAAAGTTGTTGGCATACAGCATAAAAGCCTATCAAACATGGATTTCGGGATGCGTGAGCGCAAAAAATGGCATAAAAACTTGGTCGTTAGGAAAATATGGTGTAATTTTGCATCGCAATTTGTAGACATTGCACCCAAACGAAGAATAAGTTAAACATTAAAAATAGAAAACAAGACATGATTATTGTACCCGTAAAAGATGGTGAAAACATCGAAAGAGCGCTTAAGAAGTTCAAGAGAAAATTCGAAAAGACTGGCGTAGTTAAAGAACTCCGCGCTCGTCAACAATACGACAAACCCTCTGTGCTGAAGCGTCTCAAGATGGAGCATGCCGTTTACGTGCAGAAGCTTCGCACGATGGAAGAATAATTTGTCGGTGAAAAATTTGGTGGTTTAAAGTTTAATGCGTAAATTCGTTGCCAGATACCTTTATCGGTCTGCAATGAGTATGACGACAGAACAATTTTTGAACTACCTGCAGTATGAGCTTAACCGCTCGGAGTTGACCATAGCCAGCTATGGCGACGACCTGCGCGCTTTCGAGGCGTTTTTCAAAAACAAGGATACTCAGCTCTCTTGGGAGGCGGTGGATGCCGACCTTATCCGCGACTGGATGGAGAGCATGATGGATAAAGGATGCAGTGCCACTACAATCCAAAGGCGGTTGAGTGCATTGCGTTCTTTTTATCGTTTTGGCCTGACGCGTGGCTATGTGCAGAAAAATCCCGCTCGGGGGGTGGTTGGGCCTAAGCGTAGCAGGCCGCTGCCGCAGTTTTTGCGCGAGGGCGAGATGGACCGATTGCTGGACGATGTGCCCGTGGGCGATGGCTATCGCGACTTGCTGGCCTATACCATCGTGCTGACGTTCTACTCTACGGGCATGCGCTTGGCCGAACTGGTGGGTCTCGATGACGACAGCATCGACTTCGGCGCACGCGTCATCAAAGTGCTGGGTAAGGGCAGCAAGCAGCGGCTGATACCTTTTGCCGACGAGTTGGAGGCGGCGCTGAAAGCCTACATTGCGCGGCGAGATGCCGAAGTGGCGCGTTGCGACAAGGCGTTTTTCGTTGACCAACGGGGCGAACGCGTTAAGCGCGGTGCGGTGCAGAACAGCGTTCGCGCCAGCCTGGCCAAGGTAACGTCGATGAAAAAGCGTTCGCCGCACGTGCTGCGGCACAGCTTTGCCACGGCCATGCTGAACAATGATGCAGGATTGGAGAGCGTAAAGAAACTGCTTGGGCACGAAAGCCTTTCGACAACCGAGATATATACGCACACCACATTCGAACAACTAAGAAAGATATACGACAAAGCCCATCCACGGGCCTAACCTTTTTAAATGATAGGAGATATATTATGGAGATCAAAATTCAAGCGATTCATTTCGACGCGACTGAACAGTTGCATGCGTTTATCGAGAAGAAAGTGTCTAAGCTGGAAAAGACTTACGAGCAGGTGCAGAAAGCCGACGTGTCGCTGAAGGTGGTGAAACCCGCCACGGCCATGAACAAGCAAGCCAGCATAACGGTGACGTTCCCCGGGAACACCGCTTTTGCCGAAAAAACTTGCGACACGTTTGAGGAAAGTGTTGACCAATGCGTAGACTCTTTAAAGGTTCAACTAACGAAAATTAAGGAAAAACAGCGCGAACGCTAAAAAAAACGCGGAAATATTTTGGTGAATAAAAAATAATATCTACCTTTGCAGCCGTCTTAGAACACGTGCTACATGCTTTGAAAGACGGCTGCAAGGTTTTGCCCTCTTGGGGCAGGGCAGGCAGGAGGCTTAACAGGCTAATGCAACAAAAGGTTTTTAGGGCATGCGCACCTACCTATATATATATAAGGTGTGCGAACGAAAAATAAGGGTGGTTACCAGAGTGGCCAAATGGGGCAGACTGTAAATCTGCTGTCTTTCGACTTCGGTGGTTCGAATCCATCACCACCCACTTTCAGTAGAAGTTTAGCGTTCTCGCGATGAACAATGCAACCGTTGTTTGTGTGATAGAGTGAGGCGAGAATGCCATCATGCGGAAATAGCTCAGTTGATAGAGCACTAGCCTTCCAAGCTGGGGGTCGCGGGTTTGAGCCCCGTTTTCCGCTCTAACCAATGCTGTAATAGCTCAGTGGTAGAGCACTTCCTTGGTAAGGAAGAGGTCCTGAGTTCAACTCTCAGTTACAGCTCTATCACGGTTCTTTTTTGCATTGGAAAACCATTTGATAAATCAATTAATAAATAAAAAGCAAAGCTATGGCTAAAGAAACATTTGTGCGCACCAAGCCGCATGTTAACATTGGTACTATTGGTCACGTAGACCACGGTAAGACCACCTTGACCGCTGCCATTTCTAAGGTTCTCCATGAGAAGGGCTTCGGTTCTGAAGACGTTAAGTCTTTCGACCAGATTGACAACGCTCCCGAAGAAAAAGAGCGTGGTATCACCATCAACACCGCTCACATTGAATACGAAACGGCTAAACGTCACTATGCTCACGTAGACTGTCCGGGTCACGCCGACTATGTGAAGAACATGGTAACAGGTGCTGCTCAGATGGACGGTGCCATCATCGTAGTTGCCGCTACCGATGGTCCTATGCCCCAAACTCGCGAACACGTGCTTCTCGCCCGTCAGGTAAACGTTCCTAAGTTGGTTGTGTTCCTGAACAAGTGCGACATGGTTGAAGACGAGGAAATGCTTGAGCTTGTTGAAATGGAAATGCGCGAGCTGCTCGACCAATACGAGTACGACGGCGACAATACGCCCATCATCCGCGGTTCTGCCCTTGGTGCATTGAACGGCGTAGACAAGTGGGTTGATTCGGTTATGCAACTGATGGATGCTGTTGACACTTGGATTCCCCTGCCTCCTCGTGAAGTGGATAAACCTTTCTTGATGCCTGTTGAGGACGTGTTCTCTATCACTGGCCGTGGTACGGTTGCTACTGGCCGTATCGAGACGGGTAAGGTAAAGGTTGGCGACGAAGTTGAGTTGCTCGGCCTTGGCGAAGACAAGAAGTGCGTAGTTACCGGTGTGGAAATGTTCCGCAAACTGCTCGAAGAGGGTGAAGCTGGCGACAACGTAGGTTTGTTGCTCCGTGGTATCGACAAGAACGAAATCAAGCGCGGTATGGTGCTTTGCCACCCCGGCCAGATTAAGCCTCACAAGAAGTTCAAGGCTTCTGTATACGTTCTGAAGAAGGAAGAAGGTGGCCGTCACACGCCATTCGGCAACAAGTATCGTCCTCAGTTCTATCTTCGTACGATGGACTGTACGGGTGAAATCACTCTTCCCGAAGGTGTAGAGATGGTAATGCCTGGCGACAACGTGGAAATCACCGTAGATCTTATCTACGCCGTTGCCCTGAACGTAGGTCTTCGTTTCGCCATCCGCGAAGGTGGCCGTACGGTAGGTGCCGGTCAGATTACCGAAATCATTGAATAATACGGTTGGCTTCGGCTAAGTATTAAACATACCAAGGGTTTCCGCAGCAAGCGGTTGCGGAGCCCTTACTTACGGGAATAGCTCAGTTGGTAGAGCATCGGTCTCCAAAACCGAGGGTCGTGGGTTCGAGTCCTCCTTCCCGTGCTAATAAGAAGATAATATGTTTAAGAAGATAGTAAACTACTGCAAGGCTTGTTACAACGAGCTGGCGCATAATACTACTTGGCCTACGCGTGCCGAACTTACCCACAGTGCAATGGTTGTATTATCTGCTTCCCTAGTCATTGCATTGGTGGTGTTCGCCATGGACAGCGCGTTTAAGTTCATCATGAGTGGGATATATCCGCATTAATTTGTTAAGGAACGATGGCAGAAACACAGAAAAATTGGTATGTGCTTCGTGCTGTTAGTGGAAAAGAGGCAAAGGTGAAGGAATACATCGAGGCCGAATTGAAACACAACACGATGCTTCAGTCGCATGTTTTTCAGGTATTGATACCGATGGAAAAACAGGCGTCTTTGCGTAATGGCAAACGCGTGGAGAAAGAGAAGATTAGTCTTCCCGGCTACGTGTTCGTCGAGGCGGACCTTAAAGGGGACGTTGCGCACACACTGAGGTTCATGCCTAATGTCTTAGGTTTTCTTGGCGGATTGGACAATCCCTCTCCCGTGCCGCAGGCAGACATCAACAGGATGCTCGGCGCCGCGGAGAACACGGAATTGGAGAACGACATCGACATCCCCTATTCTGTTGACGAAACGGTGAAGGTTACGGATGGGCCGTTCAGCGGTTTCATGGGTGTTATCGAAGAGGTGAACACCGAGAAACACAAGCTGAAGGTGATGGTCAAGATCTTTGGGCGCAAAACGCCTTTGGAGTTAGGTTTTATGCAAGTAGAAAAGGAAGGCTGATGCGCAGTTACGGGCGTGATGCTTTCAACAAAAATCAATTTTTAATATTAACAACAAATGGCTAAAGAAGTTGCTGGATTAATCAAGTTACAGATTAAAGGTGGCGCTGCCAACCCCTCTCCTCCCGTAGGCCCTGCATTGGGTTCGAAGGGAATCAACATCATGGGGTTCTGCAAGGAGTTCAATGCAAGGACTCAGGACAAGGCCGGTAAGGTAATTCCGGTTGTCATCACCTACTATACTGACAAGTCATTCAGCTTTGAGCTCAAGACGCCTCCCGCAGCTGTACAACTAAAAGAGGTTGCCAAGGTTAAGAGCGGCTCTGCTCAGCCAAACCGACAGAAGGTAGCTTCTGTCACCTGGGAGCAGATCAAAGTGATAGCTGAAGATAAGATGAAAGACTTGAACTGTTTTACGGTTGAGTCTGCCATGAAACTTATCGCAGGTACGGCTAGAAGTATGGGTATCACTGTAAATGGGGAGTTCCCTGGTAAATAATTAAAACTTCAATTAAGAAAATGAGTAAACTGACAAAAAAGCAAAAATCAGTAGCTGATAAGATTGAAGCAGGGAAAGCCTATACACTGAAAGAGGCTGCTGAGTTGGTGAAGGAAATCACCACGACTCAGTTTGACGCTTCTCTCGACATCGACGTGCGTTTGGGCGTAGACCCCCGCAAGGCCAACCAGATGGTTCGCGGCGTTTGTACGCTGCCCAACGGAACTGGTAAGACCGTGCGCGTTCTTGTTCTTTGTACGCCCGATGCAGAAGCTGCTGCCAAAGAAGCGGGTGCCGACTATGTTGGTCTTGACGAGTACATCGAAAAGATTAAGGGTGGTTGGACCGACATCGACGTTATCATCACCATGCCTTCGGTAATGGGTAAGGTAGGTAGCGTAGGCCGTATTCTCGGCCCTCGCGGACTGATGCCTAACCCCAAGAGCGGTACGGTAACGATGGACGTGGCCAAGGCAGTGAAAGACATCAAGTCGGGTAAAATAGATTTCAAAGTAGACAAGGCTGGCATTATCCATACCTCAATCGGAAAGGTTTCTTTCACTCCTGAGCAGATTTACCAAAACGCGAAGGAATTCGTGGCTACTGTAATCAAGCTCAAACCTGCCGCTGCTAAAGGTACGTATATCAAGAGTATCTTTATTTCAAGCACAATGAGTAAGGGTATCAAGATTGATCCGAAATCAGTTGAATAACTCTAAAAGTTTTGTAAAATGAAGAAAGAAGTAAAAGATACTATCATCGTAGAACTCGGTAAGAAGCTGAAGGAGTATCCTCATTTCTATCTTGTAGACCTCGCCGGGCTTAACGCCGAAGCGACGAACAAGTTGCGCGCAACTTGTTTCAAGAAGGAAATTAAGCTTTCTGTTGTGAAGAATACGCTTCTACACAAAGCTTTCGAGGCATCCGACATTGATTTCGAACCCCTTTACGGCACATTGAAAGGTACCACCGCAATCATGTTCACCACGGTTGCGAACGAACCTGCAAAATTGCTGAAAGACTATAAGAAGGAAGGAATTCCTGCTCTCAAGGCTGCATACGCAGAAGAAAGCTTCTATGTGGGAGCCGACAAACTGGACGAGCTGGTAGCTCTTAAGAGCAAGAACGAGGTTATCGCCGACATTGTGGCCTTGCTGCAATCGCCCGCGAAGAACGTCATTTCCGCTCTTCAATCAAGCGCAGGCACCATTCATGGTGTGCTCAAAACTTTGGGCGAGCGTGCTGAATAATTCGTTGAGTCTTCCTCTCGTGGCATAGACAAGAAGGTGTTCGTGAGGGAGTTCAATTAAAAGTCAATCAACAACACTTATATTAAAAACAATTAAAAATTTAGAATAAAATGGCAGATATCAAAGCTATCGCTGAAGAATTAGTAAATTTGACAGTAAAAGAAGTAAACGAGTTGGCAAATGTCCTCAAAGAGGAATATGGCATTGAACCCGCTGCTGCAGCTGTTGCTGTTGCTGCCGCTCCCGGTGCTGGTGCTGCTGCTGGTGGTGCTGAAGAGAAGTCGTCGTTCGACGTGGTTCTCGTTGAGGCTGGTGCAGCAAAACTTCAAGTAGTTAAGGCTGTTAAGGAAGCTTGCGGCCTAGGCTTGAAGGAAGCTAAGGACCTTGTAGACGGTGTTCCCTCTACTTTGAAGGAAGGCATGTCTAAGGACGAAGCTGAGAACCTGAAGAAGGCTATCGAAGAGGCCGGTGCTAAGGTTGAGCTGAAGTAAGACAACCCCCAACTCCGAAATACGGTTAGGATTTGCCCAGTAGGCGAGTCCTAACCTTTTTGTGTCTTATCACATTTAAGGACACATTCCCTTTTCCCACACAATATCTCATAGGCAGGCTATGCACCCTCTTCGCGGAGAGAAAAGAACAAGCAAAGCCCCCTCGCACCGATACGGATAACATATAGAATACGCCTATATCCATTATATAACATAATATTGAATGGCTTCAAAAATTGTTGATAACAGAGTAAATTTCGCCAGCGTTCACAATCCGATGCCCTATCCGGATTTCCTCGATGTGCAGTTAAAGTCTTTCAAAGACTTCTTACAGTTAGACACGCCCCCCGAGGAACGCAAGAACGACGGTTTGTATAAGGTTTTCGCAGAAAACTTCCCCATAACCGACACACGGAACAATTTCGTTCTTGAGTTCCTTGACTACTATATCGACCCGCCGCGTTACACCATCGACGAGTGTCTGGAACGCGGGCTTACGTATAGCGTGCCTTTGAAGGCTAAGATGAAGCTATACTGCACCGACCCCGACCACGAAGATTTCGGAACCTTTATCCAAGACGTTTTCTTGGGTACAATTCCCTATATGACCTCTAACGGTACCTTTGTTATCAACGGTGCCGAGCGCGTTGTGGTGTCGCAGCTGCACCGCTCGCCCGGCGTTTTCTTCGGACAGGGCGTGCATGCCAACGGAACGATGCTCTATTCGGCGCGTATCATCCCCTTCAAAGGTTCGTGGATTGAGTTCGCTACCGACATCAACAACGTGATGTATGCCTACATCGACCGTAAGAAAAAGTTGCCCGTAACCACGCTGCTGCGTGCCATCGGCTACGAAAACGACCGCGACATCCTGCAAATCTTCGACCTGGCCGAAGAGGTTAAGGTTAATAAGAAGAACATGAAGGAGGCTCTTGGCAAACGTCTTGCTGCTCGTGTGCTGAAAAGTTGGAACGAAGACTTTGTTGACGAAGATACGGGCGAAGTTGTATCTATCGAGCGCAACGAGGTGATTATGGAGCGCGAAACGGAGATAACGGAAGAAAACGTTGGCGAAATTCTCGACAGCGGCGTGTCTACTGTGCTGCTCCACAAGGATGCAGATGCCGCCAACAAGTTCTCCATCATCTTCAACACGTTGGCCAAAGACCCCAGCAACTCTGAAAAAGAGGCCGTGCTGTACATCTATCGTCAGCTCCGTAACGCCGATCCTGCCGACGATGCCAGTGCAAGGGAGGTGTTCCAAAACCTTTTCTTCTCGGACAAGCGATACGACTTGGGCGAAGTAGGACGCTACCGCATCAATAAAAAGCTGGGCTTGGACACGGATATGGATACGCGCGTGCTAACCAAAGACGATATTATCGAGATTATCAAGTATCTCATTCAGCTGGTTAACTCGAACGCTACCGTTGACGACATCGACCACTTGAGCAACCGTCGTGTACGTACCGTGGGCGAACAGCTGGCCAACCAATTCTCTATCGGATTGGCTCGTATGAGCCGTACCATTCGCGAACGCATGAACGTACGCGACAACGAGGTGTTCACACCCACCGACTTGATTAACGCCAAAACCATTTCTAGCGTCATCAACTCGTTCTTCGGCACCAACCCCCTCTCGCAATTCATGGACCAAACCAACCCCCTAGCCGAGGTTACGCACAAGCGCCGCCTTTCGGCACTCGGCCCGGGTGGTCTTTCTCGCGAGCGTGCAGGTTTCGAGGTGCGCGACGTTCACTACACGCACTATGGACGCCTTTGCCCCATCGAGAGCCCCGAAGGTCCTAACATCGGACTTATCTCCTCGCTCTGTGTGTATGCCAACATCAATGAACTGGGCTTTATCGAAACGCCATATCGCAAGGTTTCTAATGGTGTGGTAGACCTAAACAACAAGCACTTGGTGTATCTTACGGCCGAAGAGGAAGAAGACCACATCATCGGACAGGGCAACGCGCCGCTGAACGAAGACGGAACCTTTATCCGCGATGTGGTAAAGTGTCGCCAAGATGCCGACTTCCCCGTGGTGGAGCCCGCCGAGGTAGACCTCATGGACGTGTCGCCTCAGCAGATTGCATCGGTATCGGCAGGTCTTATTCCCTTCTTGGAGCACGACGACGGTCACCGCGCACTGATGGGATGTAACATGATGCGCCAAGCTGTGCCCTTGCTCCACAACGATGCCCCCATTGTAGGTACGGGCTTGGAGAAACAAGTTTGCGAAGACTCGCGTACCATGATTACGGCCGAAGGCGATGGCGTTATCGACTATGTAGATGCCACCACCATCCGTATTCTATACGATCGTACAGAGGATGAAGAGTATGTAAGTTTCGAACCTGCACTGAAAGAATACCGCGTACCCAAGTTCCGCCGTACAAACCAAAACATGACCATCGACCTTCGCCCCATCTGCGTGAAGGGACAACGTGTTAAGGCAGGCGACATCCTTACCGAAGGCTATGCCACCGAGAATGGCGAATTGGCCTTGGGTCGTAACCTTCTTGTGGCCTACATGCCGTGGAAGGGTTACAACTACGAAGATGCCATCGTGCTTTCTGAACGCTTGGTGCGCGACGACGTGCTCACTTCTGTTCACGTAGACGAGTATTCGCTCGACGTCCGCGAAACCAAACGTGGTGTGGAAGAGTTTACCAGCGACATCCCCAACGTGAGCGAAGAGGCCACCAAAGACCTTGACGACAACGGCGTGGTGCGCATTGGTGCGCGTATCGAACCAGGCGACATCCTCATCGGTAAGATTTCGCCAAAGGGAGAGAGCGACCCCTCGCCCGAAGAAAAACTCCTTCGTGCCATCTTCGGCGACAAGGCCGGCGACGTTAAAGACTCGTCGCTCAAAGCCAACCCCTCGCTCAGTGGCGTTGTTATCGACAAGAAATTGTTCTCGCGTGCCATTAAGACCCGCGACTCGAAGAAACAAGACAAGGTTATACTTGCCAAGATAGACGAAGAATACGAGGCTAAGAACGAAGACCTCAAAGACATCCTGGTAGACAAACTCCTCGAGCTCACCGAAGACAAGGTGTCGCAAGGCGTTAAAGACTACACGGGTGCAGAAATTATCAATAAGGGTAGCAAGTTCACGGCGGCTGCGCTCAAGAACTTGGAATACGATGGCATTCAGTCTAGCGACTGGACCGACGACGCCCACGTGAACGACTTGATACAAAAGCTCATCATGAACTACATCCGCAAATACAAACTGCTGGATGCCGAGCTTAAACGTCGCAAGTTCGCCATTACCATCGGCGACGAACTGCCTTCGGGCATTCTCCAAATGGCCAAGGTGTATGTTGCTAAGAAACGCAAGATTGGTGTGGGCGACAAATTGGCCGGACGACATGGTAACAAGGGTATCGTTTCGAAGGTGGTGCGTATGGAAGACATGCCGTTCCTCGAAGACGGACGCCCCGTCGACCTCGTGCTGAACCCCTTGGGTGTGCCTTCGCGTATGAACTTGGGACAGATTTTCGAGGCCATCCTCGGTGCTGCCGGTAAGAAATTGGGCGTGAAGTTCGCAACACCCATCTTTGATGGTGCCCAACTTGAAGACCTATCCGAGTGGACCGACAAGGCCGAACTGCCCCGTCTCTGCTCTACTTACCTCTACGATGGCGAAACGGGCGAGAAGTTCGACCAGCCTGCTACCGTGGGCGTAACCTACTTCTTGAAACTTGGCCACATGGTTGAAGACAAGATGCACGCCCGCTCCATCGGTCCATACTCGCTCATCACGCAGCAACCGCTTGGTGGTAAAGCGCAGTTTGGTGGACAGCGTTTTGGAGAAATGGAGGTTTGGGCCATCGAGGCCTTCGGTGCAAGTCACATCCTTCAAGAAATCCTCACCATCAAGTCCGACGACGTTGTTGGCCGTTCCAAGGCTTACGAGGCAATCGTCAAAGGCGAGCCGATGCCCACACCAGGCATCCCCGAGTCGCTCAACGTGCTGCTGCACGAGCTTCGCGGTCTGGGATTGAGCATCAAGATGGATTAATTCACACCCTTAATTGAAAAAGTAAAATGGCTTTTAAGAAAGATACAAAGGTAAAGAACAATTTCACGAAGATTACCATCGGATTGGCTTCGCCCGAAGAAATCTTGGAAAATTCGTATGGTGAGGTTACCAAACCCGAAACCATTAACTACCGTACATACAAGCCCGAGCGCGATGGTCTTTTCTGCGAACGCATTTTCGGTCCTACTAAGGATTACGAATGTGCCTGCGGAAAGTACAAGCGCATACGCTATAAGGGCATCGTCTGCGACCGTTGCGGCGTTGAAGTAACCGAGAAAAAGGTGCGCCGCGAACGTTCGGGACATATCGAACTCGTGGTACCCGTGGCTCACATCTGGTACTTCCGTTCACTTCCCAACAAAATTGGCTACCTCTTGGGCTTGCCCACAAAGAAACTCGATACCGTGGTGTACTACGAAAAGTACATCGTTATCAAGCCTGGTGTGCTAGAAGGCCGCAAGGATAGCGAAGGCGAAGACCTTAACGGCTCGCACCAAATGGACTTGCTTTCAGAAGACGAGTACCTCAACATTCTCGAAACGCAGGTAGACCCCAACAACGAGTTCCTCGACGATTCCGACCCCAACAAGTTCATTGCTAAGATGGGTGCCGAGGCCGTGTACGACCTCTTGGCAGGCCTAGACCTCGACGCATTGTCTTACGAACTGCGCGACCGCGCCAATAACGACTCCAGCCAACAACGTAAAACCGAGGCTCTGAAACGCTTGCAGGTGGTAGAAGCTTTCCGTTCTAGCACCGAAATCAACCGCCCAGAGTGGATGATTCTCAAAATTATCCCCGTTATCCCGCCTGAATTGCGCCCGCTCGTGCCGCTGGATGGTGGCCGTTTCGCCACCTCCGACCTCAACGACCTCTATCGCCGCGTTATCATTCGTAACAACCGCCTGAAACGTTTGGTTGAGATTAAGGCTCCCGAGGTGATCCTCCGCAACGAAAAGCGTATGTTGCAAGAGGCCGTAGACAGCCTTTTCGACAACTCGCGTAAGAGTTCGGCCGTGAAAAGCGAAAGCAACAGACCCCTCAAATCGCTTTCCGATTCGCTCAAAGGTAAGGCTGGACGTTTCCGCCAAAACCTCTTGGGTAAGCGTGTAGACTACTCCGCACGTTCGGTTATCGTCGTTGGTCCCGAATTGAAGATGGGCGAATGCGGTCTGCCCAAGCTTATGGCTGCCGAACTTTACAAGCCGTTCATCATCCGCAAGCTCATCGAGCGCGGCATCGTTAAGACGGTAAAGAGTGCCAAGAAGATTGTAGACCGCCGCGAACCCGTTATCTGGGACATCCTAGAAAACGTAATGAAAGGCCACCCCGTGCTGCTCAACCGTGCGCCTACGCTCCACCGTTTGGGTATTCAGGCCTTCCAACCCAAGCTTATCGAGGGTAAGGCCATTCAGCTACACCCCTTGGCTTGTACAGCGTTCAACGCCGACTTCGACGGCGACCAGATGGCCGTTCACCTGCCATTGAGCAACGAGGCCATTCTCGAGGCACAAGTGCTGATGCTGCAAAGCCACAACATCCTTAACCCTGCCAACGGTGCGCCTATCACCGTGCCTTCGCAAGACATGGTGCTTGGACTATACTACATCACCAAGATACGCCCAGGTGCAAAGGGTTCTGGACTTACTTTCTACGGACCCGAAGAGGCTATCATCGCCCATAACGAAGGCCGCTGCGACTTGCACGCGCCCGTTAAGGTAGTTGTAACCGACCTCGTTGACGGTAAACTGCAACCCCGCATGGTTGAAACCTCTGTGGGACGCGTTATCGTAAACGGCATCATCCCCGACGAGGTGGGCTATTTCAACGAAATTATCTCGAAGAAAACCCTGCGTGGCATCATCGCCGACGTTATTAAGAGTGTGGGTATGGCTCGCGCTTGCGAATTTCTCGATGGTATCAAGAACTTGGGTTACCGCATGGCATACGTTGCCGGACTGTCGTTCAACCTCGACGACATCATCATTCCTAAAGAGAAAGAAGAGATTGTTGAGCGCGGTCACGAGGAAGTACGCCAAATTACCGAGAACTACAACATGGGTTTCATTACCGACACCGAACGCTATAACCAGGTAATCGACACGTGGACACACGTAAACAACGACTTGGGTAATGTGCTGATGAAAGAGATGACCGAGGCCGACCAAGGCTTTAACGCCGTGTTCATGATGCTTGACTCGGGTGCCCGTGGTTCGAAAGACCAGATTAAGCAGCTCTCGGGTATGCGTGGTCTGATGGCCAAGCCGCAAAAGGCTGGTGCCGAAGGACAACAGATTATCGAAAACCCCATCCTCTCTAACTTCAAAGAGGGTATGTCGGTGTTGGAATACTTCATTTCTTCGCACGGTGCCCGTAAGGGTCTTGCCGACACGGCTATGAAAACGGCCGACGCCGGATACCTCACACGCCGTTTGGTTGACGTGTCGCACGATGTGATTATCAACGAGGAAGACTGCGGAACGTTGCGCGGACTTGTTTGCACCGCCCTTAAAAACGGCGATGAGATTATATCTACGCTTTACGAGCGCATCCTCGGTCGCGTTTCTGTACACGACATCATCCATCCCACAACGGGCGAACTGATCATCTCGGCTGGTGAAGAAATTACCGAACCCATTGCGCGCATCATCAACGATTCGCCCATCGAGAGTGTTGAAATACGCTCGGTGCTAACTTGCGAAAGCAAGCATGGCGTCTGCATGAAGTGCTACGGCCGCAACTTGGCCACAAGCCGAATGGTACAAATGGGCGAGGCTGTGGGCGTTATCGCTGCCCAAGCCATTGGCGAGCCGGGTACGCAGCTAACCCTTCGTACGTTCCACGCGGGTGGTGTGGCTGGTAACGCAGCCGCCAACGCCTCTATCGTGGCAAAGAACGACTCGCGTATCGAGTTCGACGAGTTGCGCACCGTGCCTTTCGTAGAAGATGGCGAAGACGGCGAACGCAACTGTGAGATGGTGGTTAGCCGTTTGGCCGAAATCCGTTTCGTCGACCCCAACACCTCCATCGTCCTCTCTACGCTTAACGTTCCTTACGGTGCATCGCTCTACAACAAGCACGGCGACGTGGTTAAGAAAGGTACGCTCATTGCCAGATGGGACCCCTTCAATGCCGTTATCGTTTCCGAATATGCTGGTACGTTGAAGTTCCACGATGTGGTGGAAGGCGTTACTTTCCGTGCAGAAACTGATGAGACCACAGGACTTACCGAAAAGATTATCACCGACGCCAAAGACCGTTCGAAGGTGCCTACTTGCGACATCGTGGCAGCCAATGGCGACGTGTTGGGTACGTACAACTTCCCCGTGGGTGGCCACGTGGTAGTTGAAGATGGGGCAAAGGTTAAAACGGGTACAACCCTCGTTAAGATTCCTCGTGCCGTGGGTGGTGCAGGCGACATTACGGGTGGTTTGCCACGTGTAACCGAGCTATTCGAGGCACGCAACCCCTCAAACCCTGCCGTTGTTTCCGAAATTGATGGCGAGGTTACCATGGGTAAGGTTAAGCGTGGTAATCGCGAAATCATCGTTACTTCCAAGACGGGCGACCAAAAGAAGTATCTCGTCAGCCTTTCTAAGCAAATCCTAGTGCAAGAACACGATGCCGTTCGTGCTGGTACGCCGCTTTCCGACGGTGTTATTACGCCCAACGACATCCTTGCCATCAAGGGTCCCACGGCTGTACAAGAGTATATCGTTAACGAGGTGCAAGACGTTTACCGCCTGCAAGGTGTGAAAATCAACGACAAGCACTTCGAGATTATCGTGCGCCAGATGATGCGCAAGGTGCAAATCAACGACCCAGGCGACACCACTTTCCTAGAACAAGAATTGGTAGACAAGCTCGACTTCTCGGAAGAGAACGACCGCATCTGGGGCAAGAAGGTGGTAACCGATGCTGGCGACAGCGAAACCATGCGCGCCGGTCAAATCGTTACGGCTCGCCGTCTGCGCGACGAGAACTCTTCGCTCAAGCGTCGCGACCTCCGTCCCGTGCAAGTTCGCGATGCCGTGCCTGCCACTTCAACGCAGATATTGCAAGGTATCACCCGTGCAGCTCTGCAAACGAAGAGTTTCATGAGTGCCGCATCGTTCCAGGAAACCACCAAAGTGCTGAACGAAGCCGCCATCCGTGGAAAGGTAGACCGCCTCGAAGGAATGAAAGAAAACGTTATCTGCGGACACCTCGTACCTGCCGGAACGGGTCTTCGTCAGTGGGAACGCATCATCGTCGGCTCAAAAGAAGAGTACGACCGCATGCAGGCCAACCGCAAGAACGTTATCGACTATTCTGATAAAGAAACGGCAACGCAAGAGTAAGGGCGCGTATATCACCGCCCCATCTCCGCCTTTCAAGGCGAATATATAATTAAAGGCCATCGGCAGCAATGCCGATGGCCTTTAATCAATACGTACATCAACCAACATAGACTTACTTGTCGTGTTCGTTTACTAGGAATACGGCCTCAGTATCTTAATGGGAGGGCCAGTTACGAAGCTCCGAAACGAAATGCGGAAGGCCGCATCCCAACCTAGTGGAATACGGCCTTACTCCTAACAAGCAGCGTGTTATCCTAACAATCAGCATACCTATTTTCTTTCAAATGAGTAAAAGTATCTGCAAAAAACCACCGAAGTACAGGTCTGCCATACACGGCCCTGTTGGGTTGTGGCTAATGGCCTACTGCCTTCTTTTCCATTAACAACATTATCTTATCCTTATTTTGTCAGTTCTTTCGGGTTTCCAAACGGCATATCCGGCCAACGTGTTCAGTAGGCAAACAGCCTTTTGGTAAGCCCCTTTGTCTGTGTTCAGCCCGCAAGGGTCTTATGCTTGGTTACTTGTTTACGCAGAAACGCAAGCCCACATTGAGGTTAAAGTTTGTGGGACGCTCCTTATATATAGAGGAGAGTTCGCTGCCGTTGTCGAAATAGTGGCTTATGCCGGGCTCTGCAAAAACGCTTAGCCGGTCGTCTATCTTGTATTCGGCGCCGATGGCAGCATTTACCGAGAACTGGGCGCGGTTCTCCTTAACGGATTCCGTTTGAACATCGTCGGGCATGTCCTCGTTTTGCGTAACCGTTTTGCGCTTGCCTTTCAGCAGTTTCTCGCCCGTAACGCCAGCCGCCGCATACACGTTGAAACGGCGATTGCCCACAATGCGATAGTTCACGTTCAGCGGCACGCCCAGATAATGCAGCGTTTGTTGCGTTTCGTTCACAACGTTGCCCATCTTACGCGTTATGTCCGACCGGTGGCGCGCATAGGTTAGGCCTGCATCTATGCTCCAACGGTTGTTCAGCGCATAGCGCACGGCCGCACCCACCCTAAGCGGTTGCCGATGGTGGGCCTTTGTTTCCACAGCTGGCGATGTGTCCTCAAGCCGCACATACTCCCCGTTGCGTATCTCCTCATCGAAAGGTGCGCCATAGGTGTGCGCCGTAGCCAACATGGGGCGTTGCATCTGGCTGTTGTTTGCGCCCATAGCTCCGCCAGAAACGTATGCCTTGGCCATCCATGCACCGCCTGCCCTAGTGGGCTTTGCCGTGTTTCGTGGAAGTTTGGCAGGCAAGCTCTCGGTTCTATTGGGTTGTGTCCTCGTGGTTTGTTGCCCCAGTGGGGCCTTGTCAGTACTGTTTTTGGAGGTGTAGTCTGTTATTGACTGTTGGGTGTCGGTCGTGGTTTCGATGTTGGCTTGCGGTTGGCTTGCCTTTTGTTGGTTGTTTGCAGGCACCGCAGCGTATAGGTTTGTCTCTTGGTTTACGATGTTCCTGTTGTCGTTTGCGTAGTAGTATTGCGTGTTGTCGCTGCCGGCGG
Organism: Prevotella sp. HMSC073D09; assembly: GCF_001814145.1. Taxonomy (NCBI): domain Bacteria; kingdom Pseudomonadati; phylum Bacteroidota; class Bacteroidia; order Bacteroidales; family Prevotellaceae; genus Prevotella; species Prevotella sp. HMSC073D09. The sequence continues at coordinate 38,755 of NZ_KV815067.1, forward strand.
TGTTGGCAGTGCGTGTTCCTTTTTCTGCGTTGATGTTGTGTGCAACGGCGTTTGTGCCATTGTCTGCGGGTTTCGTGGTATTGTGTTGGGGTGCATAATGGCGTTCAAGGTTGGCCACTTGTTGCGCGTTTTGCCCATCGTTGAGCAGCAACAGCGTAGCGGCCACACCGCATAAGAATATCACCATTGCGGCGGCAGTCATGGCGCGACGCCCCCAAGCGGCAACCTTGGCCGACTTTTCTGCCGCGGCGGCGCGGCGTTCCACCTCGTCCCACGACAACAGTGGAGCTGCTTGGCGGTGTCCGTCAAGTTTCTCTCGCATGTTCGTTCTCCATTGTTCGTTCATTGTGCAAGGTTGGTTTTGTTATATTGTTCTATCTTTTTGGCCAGCATGTTCTTTGCGCGATGCAATTGCGAGGCCGAACTATCTCTCTTTATTCCTAGTAGTTGGGCTATTTCTTGGTGGCTCTTGTTTTCGAAAACGTAGAGGTTGAACACCGTTCGATAGCCCGTTGGCAGTTCTCTCACCATTTGGTGGATAACTTCGGGCGGTATATGGTCTATGGGTGGGTCGTCTTTTTCCGGTTCGTCGGGCAGGTCTATGTCGAGCGACACGATGGCCGCCGTGCGTTTTCGCTTGATGAACGACAGCGATTGGTTAACCACGATGCGCGTTGCCCAGGCTTGCAGCGAGCCAGGTCCGCGATAGTCGAACTGGCCGATGCCGGTGAGCATCTTCACCATGCTGTCTTGCAGCACGTCTTTTAGGTCGTCGTCGTTGTCGACATACCTGGCGCACACGCTGGCAAGATAGTCAGCATAAAGGGTGTAGAAGTCTTGCATGGCGGATTTGTCGCCGCCATGCAATCGCTTAACGATTATCTTTTCTTTGTCTCCGATGAAAAACCGCACGTCCCTAGTTTACGCTTGTAATCTGTACTGGGGCGGTAAGAATGGCCATCTTTCCTCTGGGCGTGCCGTTGTTCTTACGTGTTGCGTACTTAAATTTCGCCATTTTCTTTCCCGAGAACGACTCCCATTCCACCGTTAGCCACACATATTTCTTCCCCGTGTCGGGCAGTCCGGCCAAGCGGAACGCAATAAGCCCGTCGCCCATTCGCCCGAAAAGGTCGTTGTATGCGTTGTGATAGAGCGTCACTTTATAAGGATTGTCCTTCGTAGGCGTTGCCACCAGGTTCAGCATGTGCTTAGCGCCTTTGCTCCATCTTGTTCTAAATCTCAGCGTAAGGTATCCGTCTTCGGCAATGCTCACCCAGTCGTTCACAATTTCCAGCGGGTCGTTGCCGTAGGTTTTCACATTGTTGTCGCCCATGTTCTTGGCCACCGGTTTGGTGCGGATGCTGTCCAGCCAGTTAATGTTCACGTAAGTTCTTTCGTCCACGCGCCCATCTTCTTTTTTAGCCGCAGGACCTGCCACTACGTTATAGTTCACCAGTGCCCGCACTTCCTTCGACCCGTAGGGCGAAGTCTTCATTTTGGTGGGTATTAGTTGCGTAGAATCGTCGAGCTGCAACACGAACGAGTTGTCCAAAGCCTTGGGCTTCACTGTTACCAAAGCCGTGGGATACGATTGCATATCCTCTTCCTTGTCGTTTTGGCAAGCAACGAATGTGAATACGGCGACAACGGCACCCACACCAGCAAGCCATGAATGTAACTGCTTCATAATCCGTCTGTTTTTTGTTTGATGTTTGCCTTTTAAACTGCAATTATATGAAAACTTGCGTGATGTTGGCCTATTTTTATCTAAAAGAATGTTAACTGCCGAGGCGTGGGCTGCAAAGGTTGGGCAGAGCAATGGGTGGTGCATAGGCCTATGCCTGGTGCATAAGTGGGTTGCGGAGCTTTGTAAACGCCCCCGGCAGCGGCATCTCCATGCGGCTGTTGGCACATAAAACAACTGGCTACGCACAACCTGCATGCCTTTGTTGCGGGCGTTTCTAACCTGCCCTTTCCTTTGCTTGGCACATGTTTCATGTTGTATTGGCGCATCGCATGGCTGTTTTGGTGTTTTTCAGAAATATTTTGTTTACCTTTGAAGGTAAGTTCCTGCGATGTCCTTCAAGGGCGATTGTGCCACGATGGGATGTTTGCAGAACACGCTAAAACATCAATTCCATAAGTTAGCTATGGCAACAATCAATCCGTTCGGCCACCCGATGTACATCATGTTAAAGCCGGCAGGTTCGCTTTGCAACCTTCGTTGCGAGTATTGTTATTATCTCGAAAAGCAACAGCTATATGCCAATTGCCCCACCCATATCATCTCCGACCAAATGCTGGAGAAGTTTGTCCGCGAGTACATGGAGGCGCAAACCACGCCCGAAGTGCTCTTTACATGGCATGGCGGCGAAACATTGATGCGCCCCATATCCTTTTATAAGCGTGCATTGCAGTTGCAACGTGCCTACGCTCGCGGTAGGCAGGTGGACAATTGCATACAAACCAACGGCACGTTGCTTAACGACGAGTGGTGCAAATTTTTTAAGGAGAACAACTTCTTAGTGGGCGTTTCCATCGACGGACCGCAAGAGTTTCACGACGAATATCGCAAGACGGCATCGGGCAAACCCTCGTTTCATAAGGTTATGCAGGGCATAAGGCTACTTAACAAGCATGGGGTGGAGTGGAACGCACTGGCCGTTGTGAACGATTTCAATGCCGATTATCCCCTGGATTTTTACCATTTCTTTAAGGAGATAAAGTGCCGTTACATCCAGTTTACACCCATTGTGGAGCGTATTGTTACGCGCGACGATGGGCTAAGGCTCGCCCCTGGCATGTGCGAAGGCGGCAAGTTGGCCCCCTTTTCGGTAACGCCCGAACAGTGGGGCAACTTTCTTTGCACCATCTTCGACGAGTGGGTGCGCAACGATGTTGGCCAATATTACGTGCAATTGTTCGATGCCACGCTGGCCAATTGGGTGGGTGTGGCTCCTGGTTTATGTACGATGGCGGCCGAATGTGGCCATGCAGGCGTGATGGAATTTAACGGCGACGTGTATGCTTGCGACCATTTTGTGTACCCAGAGTATAAGCTCGGCAATCTGAAAGACAAGACCATCTACGAGATGATGACCTCGCCACGGCAGAAAGAGTTTGCCAAATTGAAGAACGCCCTTTTGCCCCAGCAGTGTAAAGAGTGCCGTTTCCGCTTTGCCTGTCATGGCGAATGTCCCAAAAATCGTTTTGTTCGCGACCGCTATAACGAACCCGGACTTAACTACCTTTGCAAGGGTTATTACCAATTTTTTGAGCATGCCGCCCCTTATTTCGAGTTTATGAAACGCGAGTTGCAGGCGCAACGCCCACCGGCAAACATCATGGAAAGACTAAAAAGAGCCGACAGGTCAGACTAGTCTGACAGGTCTGATTAGTCTGACTAGTCCGACTGGCCTGACCAGTCCGACAGGCCTGTCAGCTCTTTCCAACTTTTCTGTCAAACTGTTCGTTTTTAGGACGTTACAGTTTCTTAACACGCAAAAACAGTTCACATCCTTGCTCTTCTCGGCAGAAATACTTACCTTTGTCGCATCAGCTAAATAGAAGGATAGCCGAAAGAAATTTGAAGGATAATGAACAGATTAGAGACGCATACTAACCCACTACGTCTTTTCTTATTTGTAGGTAAAGATGAAGGCGTGATGCAGAGAAACGAAATGCTTTTCTGTAAAGGGAGGATGGGCGACAAAACGAATCATTTCTTATCTTTCGGTCGGATGCAGCCCACCTCGTGTACAAAGGGGACGAAGGATTTAGCTGTTCCAAACAATTCGTCGCCCTGTTATTGCCACATCGCAGCTTATTTAAACAACGTTTTCGTTAAGCCAAATGAACAATGTAGAGCTTGATCAAACATTGTCATGGCGAGAAAACGCACTTTTAGAGGAACGCAAAAGAACGTTTTCGTTAAGCCAAATAAACAATGTAGAGCTTGCTCGAACATTGTCATGGCGAGAAAACGCACTTTTAGAGGAACGAAAAACAACATATTTCTTTTTGGACGTGCGCGCGACCAGCCGCTCCCTCTCGTGAGGCCAAAGCAGAGCCTGGCTTTCATGCCCTTCTTGGCATGGTAGCCGGCCAATGCCATGTTGCGGACAGCAAAATGGGAACAAAGTACAACATGGGGCACTCCAAACACGAACACTCTCGTTAAACCAAATGCGCAATGCCGAACCTACTTGGGCATTGATATGACAAGATACCGTTATTCTCGGAGAACGAGAAGCGAAAAAGAACGTTTTCGTTAAGCCAAATGAACAAT
>NZ_KV815067.1:43142-47212 GCF_001814145.1 Prevotella sp. HMSC073D09
TCATGGCGAGAAAACGCACTTTTCGAGAAACGAAAAAGAACGGTTATTACCATCAACCTATACCTTATATGTAGATATACCTGTAGAGGTACAGCAGGATATTGATTTTACAATAGAAGAAAGAGATTTACAAAATGATTAATATATAAGCTTATGAAAAGATTTTTAGACCACATAGGGACGCCGCTACGGCACCTACTGTCTGGCAGTTCCCTTATGCAGTGCTCCGTTCGAGGCGTTTGCCTATTGTTTTTGTTGATTGTTGGAAACCTGGCGGCCCATGCTTACGTTGAGGGCGAATACTTCGTTAAAGGCCACATCACCTACCGTGTGATAGATGCCAGTACGTCAAGTCCCAAACTGGCCGTGTACAATGTAAGGGGCGTATCGGGCAAGGTAATCATCCCCGCAACGGTGTTCGACGGCGTAGACACCCATTTCACTGTAACCCAAATTGGCGGTGCTGGTGATAATGACCCTTTTAGATGGGATTCGGGCATTACAGAAGTAGTATTGCCCAACACCATTACTACCCTTGCATGCTATTGTTTTTCCTATTCGGGCATAACCTCGTTGAGGCTTCCCGCCAGCGTAACCACTATACATCCTAGAGCAAACGTTTTGCTGGATAGATGCTACAAGCTAAAGGAGATTCTTGTCGATGCAGGCAACCCCAAGTTTATTTCAGACGACGGCGTGCTTTATACCAAGAACCATGAAGAGTTGATATGCGTGCCTTTTAATAAGGATTTCTCTTCAAAAGGCAATTGCTTTACCATTAACAGCAACACAAAAAAGGTGCATGTAGATGCAATTCAGGAAACACCTACAATGAAAAAGTTGGTTGTCCCCGCATCGGTTGTCGACTTATATATGGGCAGGTGGCCTACATTTGCATACAGTCCTAGACAATTGGAAGAGATTGTGGTTGATGCAGGTAATCAAACATATTGCAGCATAGACGGAGTGGTGTACAGCAAAGATAAAACAAAACTGATATATTATCCTGCTGGCAAAAAAAATACCACATTCAAAGTGCCCGATGAGGTTAAAACTATACCATACGGTTTCACAATTTCTTGGAACAATTACCTTACATCGATAGACCTCAATAATGTTGATTCTGTGGGAGAATATGCCTCATCTGTTTGCTATAAATTGAAAGAAATCAGAATCCCCAAGACACTTACTCGTATTGGTGAGGCCGCTTTCGGCACGTTTATTAACCTTGAAAAATATGTGGTAGACCCAGGCAATCCCAACTATTGTTCGGATGCAGACGGCGTGTTGTTTAATAAAGACAAAACAAAATTGTTGTTTTACCCTACGGCACGGCAAGGGGAATATACAATTCCAAGCACTGTTACCTACATAGGGAAAATGGCTTTTATATATTCTAAAATCACAAACATTACGATTCCTGCAAAAGTTACCACTATTGGTTCTGAGGCTTTCAGGAACACAAAGCTAACCACCGTGACGTTTGAAGAGCCGTCGAAGCTCGAAAACTTATATGTTAGAGCGTTTCTGTGGTGTCACGAACTAAAAACCGTAACGCTACCAAAGTCGGTTAAAATTTTAGGTGATGCTTTTGCTGGGTGTGATAAATTGGAAACCGTGAATGTGCCCGATGGTTCTGAACTTAAAGCAATATGGGGAGGGGCTTTCGTTGGTTGTGATAATCTCACCAACTTCAACTTCCTGGGTAGCTGCAAACTGGAAGCTATTGGATCGCGTGTTTTTGCCGATAAGCAAAAGCTGAAAGAGTTTAACTTCCCGGCTTCTGTCGCTCGCATTCATGACAACGCTTTCGGCAACACGCCCGCTATGGAAAAGGTTACCTTTGCCAACAACAGCGCAATAGTTTCTTTCGGAAAAGGCGCTTTTGCCAACAGCGGCATCAAAAGCATCAAGATACCCACAGGCGTGAAGTCTATCGACAAAGACGCATTTAGAAGATGCAACGTGCTGGAACGCGTTATCGTGCCGGCGGGCTGTACCAATATTCACCCCGAAGCGTTTAAGTTCGACTCAAAGCTGGCGGACATCGACGTCGATCCCGCCAATCCGAAATATTCAAGCGTGCAGGGCATACTGCTGAGCAAGGACAAGAGCGAGCTGCTTATCTTCCCTCCGGGCAAAGCACGCACCGACTTTACGCTGCTGCCACCCTCAATCACCAAGATTGGCGACTTCGCCTTCTACGAGGGTAATGCAAACTTCACCAACATCGTTATTCCAGCTAAGGTGAACACCATAGGCAAACGCGCCTTCGGGTTGAACCCCGCATTGAAAACGATGACGCTGCTCTGCGACGAGATGATACCTTCGTCCAAGATAGACCAAGGAACCAACACCATGGCCTTCGACGACGGCACGGTGGCCACCGACAACGCCAAGCAACACATCACGGTGTATGTGCGTAAAAACTTGTTGGCACAGTATAAGGCAGACCCCTTCTGGAAACAATTTACGCTTAAGCCTTCGTTCACCGTCAAGGCCGAGGGAACTACGGCCGCTACCGACGAATACATCCCTACCTCTACAACAACGGTAGACTTCCTTTCTACCACGGCCGACGTGAAGACGTTTGTATTGCCCAAGACCATTACCTACAACGACGGCGCAACAACCACTACCTATAAGGTGGGGCTTATCGGCGATTATGCCTTTGAAAACGCCAACGCCAACATGAAAGAAGTGGTTGTGAATGCAGATGTAGACTACATCGGTGCCATGGCCTTCGTAACAAAGACCAAACGCGTGGCCAAAAACACGATACAGCCAGTAAGCACAACCATCAGCCAAGTGGTGTTTACGGGCAACACGCCTGCCACCAAGCTTTCGCGCAACTACTTCTCGTTGGGTGCACCTTTCAGCGAGTTCTTCCGTGGTGCAGCCGGTACGGGTGCATGCACACAGAAGATATATGTGAAGAAATCGAAAATGGACGGCTACAAGACGGCGTGGGGCGATTACGCCTCGGCACTAGACTACCGCATTAAGGGCGACGGCACGTCTGCCTTCTCCATTACGAATGAATTCGGTACATTCAGCCGAGAGTTCGATGTAGACTTCGGCGACGTAGACAATGGCGGCAACCGCATGTTCTGGGATGGGGCTAAAAACTGCCCGAAGGTCATCGCCTTCACCTCCGGCGAGAAGGTAGGCAAGAGCGTTATCCACATGAAGAGCATCAATCTTGGTGAAGGCACTGCCACAGACGGACTGTATGTGCCCGCCAACACGGGCGTAGTGCTCAGAGCAATCGGCGGCTCATCGCCAACCGACTTCTATTACCGCATTGGCGAAGACGACAAGTGGAGCTATTCGGGAACAAACATCCTGAAACCGGTGACGGTGAACGCAAAGGACATTACGCCTAACGAGGGCGGCAACACCAACTTCTACGTAAGCAAAGGCAAGGCCTTCCGCGTAACGCAAGCACAGCAGTTCAAGGATGAGGGCAAACTTACCATAGGCGTGCACAAGGCATACATCAACATCAATGTGCCTGCCGGTGCGAAACTCACACTGCTATTCGACAACGACGAAACAACGGGCATAGAGGAAGTGGGCGCAGACGACAATCCGACTTCAACTTCCGACGACTCTTATTACGACCTTAGCGGTCGCAGAATTAGTAACCCTGTCAAGGGCGTGTATATCCACAAAGGCAAAAAAGTGATAGTAAAATGAAAAGTAAGAGAACATACGAAAAGCCGTTGGCTGAAATAGTTGCATTCAATGCATATCCTATCATGTACGAGGCATCTCTGCCTCAGGGAGGAGAAGGTGAAACTGGTGGTGCTGCCGATTCTAAGGCCGACGATTTTGAAGAAGAACCCTACTGGGACGTGAAGGATTACAACCCTTGGGAAAACTAACCCTACGTTAGCCACGCCTCATTGCATTTTACAGCGGGGGGCGTGGCACTCCTTACCTGTTTTTGTGGCACGTTGTTAAGCTGTCGCAAATTATATAACTCTGTTATGGCGCAAGCTTTGTCGAAAGACAATACTTGCGCCTTTTCTGTGGAACGTTTTCGTTAAGCCAAATGAACAATGTCG
>NZ_KV815068.1:0-280 GCF_001814145.1 Prevotella sp. HMSC073D09
CGAAGAATGCGTTCGATACAGGCTAGAACTCGCTTCCATAACGTGAGTGCCATGAGTTCGCCCTCCATGTCCGAAAAGAGTTCGCCCATGGTTTGATATTCTGTGAACCTCTTTTCCAAGGCCATGACGATATATGTAAGGTAACACAGCGTTGCGTCGGCTATCTGACCGTTAAAGTCGCAACCCTGATAACCCCCTAATCCGAGATACTGCTTAGTCTCCTTGTTCATCACCTCTATGTTCCATCTGATCTGATACACTTCAAAGGCTTTTACGAAAG
>NZ_KV815069.1:0-4154 GCF_001814145.1 Prevotella sp. HMSC073D09
AAAAGACTGCGTTTTAAAGGGTGGGAAACTTTAGAAAAATAATGAATCGTATTAAATTTATTGCAGTGTTTGGAATATGGCTACTTGGTTTTAATACTTTGGAAGCTTGTAATATGAAGTTCAAGATTATTTATGCCAACGCCTGCCTTAGCACCATTATTAGCATTACACCAGATTTCTTTGATAAAGGGATGATTGAAGGTTCACTTGATAGTGTGATGGTGGTATCTCATGCTGAATGTGTTGAATTTATGGATGTAATATCATCTCTTAAAGAAACGAAAGTGAAAGAGGGAGAGAGACTTCCCGAAATAGACGTTCGAGCAAAAGTTATAGTGTTTTTGAATGATCGATTTTGGGATTCATACTATTGGGGAATGTTCTATTTATATCATAATGGAAAGATATATGAAGTAAATAAAGAGTTTAGAGATAAAGTTAATTTCACGGTAAAAAAAGCTGGAAAGCCAAAGATGTTTTAACAAAAGTAATACGTAAGTGAAAAAGGGCGATAATCGCCAGTTTCAAGTAGGGCAGTGTTATAGGCTCGTAAAAGTGGCGGAAACCGAAAGGACTCTGAGAGTCTGGCCGTATGGATGGCCCCGAGCCAACAAGGAAAAGAAGGAGAAGCCACTGGGCGGTACATTCTGCCACATGTACGCCTACGGCGAACTTAACCGACTGACATTTACTATGGATATTATGGGAAAATTTATAAATAGAACAGCAACATCTTTTATGATGTTATTCTTGCTGAACTGTTGCTTTCCTAATTTTGCTCCTCGGAACAAAGAAAGCGAGTGCGTAGATGTTGATAGTGGAAAGTTTGCTTTGATTACACAGAATGGTGTTATTGATCAAGAATATCCATATAGCGTTTATTATATTATGAATAATGATTCCGTCTTAGTATGCAAAGGGTATGGAATAAAAATGATAAGAATGGAGGGTGATACCCTAATGATAGATATGGATGGTGAGATACTATACCATCGATATAAAATGAAAAAATACAGAGTGAAGCTATTATCACTTAGATGAGAACAGCATGGTTGTTAGTAATAGGCGTTTTCAAAACATTCGTGTCTGGTAAAAATGAATAGATGGTTTCATCTTCTTTTATTTATCGGCAACAAACGCGTGGTAAGTAAACCCGGTGTAGGTAAGTGCAGCATAACCGCTACAATCGTGCAAAGTTTGAGAACAATAAGTATAAAGTAAGTTATCATGAATAATAGTAGACTACAATTTCTTTTGCGTAAAAGCGCAGGAAAAAGGTATATGGCGGAGTATTTAACGGAATTATCAAGACTTATCACTAATAATAAGTTCAGAATATTAAATCTTGAAGAATCTGACATTATATCAAAAAGTATCACGGATAATCATGAAAAGCTCCTGTTTAAAATGGATTATTGGGAATGTAGAAATATATTATTTACTCAAAAAGAAATACTTAAAGGTGTTATCACAAAGATTCAATTGGTATATTCTGCTCCTGTTTATATGTCAATAGGACATTCCGATATGTGTGGGCTTGTCATGATAGAACGGATAAGTCTCTTCAATTCTGATTTTGAATTTAACGATGAACATAGTGGGTTAATTGTGCTTTATGATAAAAGTGCAAGCAATAAATTAGTTATCGACTTCTATGAAGAGGCCTGTACGTGTTTCTATGATTTACAGCTGTTTGGTGAGCAATGGGTGAAATGTAGAGAATAGCATGCAACATCTATTGTTGTTTGCCAGTCTCCTTCATTTAGTATGGCAAAATCTCCTAAAATATACATGGAAAAGCATGTAAAGACTAATGAAAAGGCAGGAAAGAACAATAGGTTCTATATTGGGGAACAAATATAGGAGGCAATTTTTACTTATGCACAAATACTTAAATAGCGTATTCTCTTGAACGGCAATAAAAGTTTACCTATCTTAAATTCAAAACAATAATGAAATATTTTGTATTCTTCATCGTTCTCTTAACAATTAGTTCTTGTAATTATAATAAAAAAATGACGCCAATAAACAATAGACATGATACAATAATTACTTATGGCATAGACAACCTTTCCTCGGAAGGTGCAGAAACACATGTGTTGTACAAAGGGGGACAGATAAAAGAGAGTACTGTATACGTATATGGTGCAGGTGGAAAAATGGAGATTAAGTATATTTTTAATCGTAACTTTATCGATGTGCGAGAACAAACATATCTCTACCAAGACACATCCCTTAACAAAGTTGATACATTAAATGTTATTAGGTATAAGATTGATTATAGAGGACGTGTTGTGGGGAAGAAACTGAGTCAATACGCAGACATATTTGAAGAATTCAAAAGAGCTGTCCCTTTTATTTTGAAATAAAAGGACGCGAGGTAAGTTACCTACGGCTACGGACTGCTAAACGAGGTTGCATATCGACAAAACTCTCCAACCGCACGAGCAAAGCTTGAGTTGGTGGAGGATTTGTAGGAAGAGGAAGAAGTGACTATACCCCCGTTGCTCAAGGTTCTATTGCATAAACTTGGTGTAACAGGCGGTAGGTATGCTCCTCATGTCAGAGGTAAAAACGTATCAGCATTTATAGTTCGTTCAGTAATACATAAATAAAAATGAAGAAGTATATAATATGTATAATGTTAGTGCATGTGTGCATTTCATGCAGTAACAACAAAAATGAGATGCCGTCTGAAAGCTTTACATATGAATGCTTTACATATGAAGACAGCCTTAATGGCATAAAGTGTACAAGGCCCAATGTAGGAGAAGGTGGGTTGTTAATTGTTGGTGAGGTGCAAGTTATGATTGCACCTAATGGTCAAATAGTTGATCTTGCAACCAAGTCTTTGGAAGACAGGCGTACACGTATTTATTACTTCGTGGATGATCGTTGTAAGGACGAAATATCACACTTCTATTCTTTTAATAAGAATGGGTTTGATGGCATTGCCGTATTTTATAAAGGAGAGAACAAAGTTGAAAGAATAAGGTATTATGAAAAGGATGAAGAGATTTGGTCAAAAGTGGAACCTGAGAAATAATAACGTTTTAATAGCAATCTTATTGGTAATCTCTATGATTTCATGTAACAGGGCGGAACAACATTCAAATGATTTGAAATGTATCTTCTCTGACAGTTTACACCGTTTTGAATATTATCGTGGTGCAAAACAAATTATAATTCGAGTTGACTCTAATTTGTTTTATTTTACCTCAGATAGTCGTCTGGTAAAGGTGTACACCCGAAGTGTGGTTAATGGAAAACGGATGTTTGTGAATGGAAAAGTTTATTATTTCGATAGGAAGTCGGGAACATTAGATTCAGTAAAGTCCTACCAGAAAAACAAGTTGCATGGGTATTCTGTTGTTTATGACAGGGAAGGTAAGATAATTTCAGCTAGGAAATTCGATAAAACAAAGAGCAGATGAGCGAAGAATCCCACCTTATGGAAACATCGAACATACCCTAGAACGCCTATGGATATGGCGCAAACATCGTCACGGACTGGGCAGAAAGACTATCCCATGTTTATGATGCAGATAGAAAAACAACGCAACCATTATGATGGCGACGGAGGCTTCTGCATCACTTGGTTTTCTAGAAAGGCTGGAAGGACATTTTGCACATCCCAAATAGAAGGGCTGTTGGGGGTTATTCAGCACATTCTCTACAAGTTGAAAGTAGGTTTTCTGTGGAATACAATGAGGAGAAAGTAAAGATTACTTCAAACGGATAAGGTCACAAACATGTCAATTCACAAACTCATGAACTGTTAAAATAGTGTTTTTGTTTTACATAACACACCCTGTTCGCCGATTCGTTCTAGCGAAAAAACAGGTTATAAAGTAGGTAAATTGGCACTGTTTCTAACCTTTCACGTCTTTCGTTTTGTCCTCTTTTAAGAAAACAACCTGCATTTCGCACCATTTAGCCTTTCTAGTTTGTGTGCCAGTTCGTAATTTTTCAAGACCCAAAACACACTTTTAGCCCCTAAAACCCCACTTTTTAACGGCTATTTTGCCCCTTTTAGCCATGTTTTTGATGGCTCCAAAAGGTTTTGTTTATACCATAGCAGTGTATTTTATGCTTTTTATCTCGCATTTAGTAGCATTTCACCTTGCATTTTGCACCAAAACGCACTGCGTTTA
>NZ_KV815069.1:4254-31412 GCF_001814145.1 Prevotella sp. HMSC073D09
CCATTTCACCTTGCATTTTGCATCAAAACGCACTTCATTTTGCTGAATATCGCCCCAAAACGGGTGTAAATGACGGTCTTTTTAAATAAAAATTCATTTTGCTGCTTTCACAGACTAACCCCTTCTTGCATCAAAACTAACCTTCGCGAGAATCGATTTTTTGTCGGGTGAGCGGTTGGTGGATTACGAAGGCACTCATAATGTTAAAATTCTTACTGAAAAAGAGACAAATTCTGACGGGCGGATGGGTTGGCAATATGGAAAATTTGACCAGTTAGCGAGTAGATAAGTTCATACAGGATGTTGGTCGTCAAGATAACGAGTTATATTGAAAATAAATAGATTTGGAAAATATTGAGAAAAAACGTATCTTTGCATCATGATATTAAACTTATCCATGGAAGAACTTGAAAACCTTCGCTGGTTCCAACACAGTAAGGATTTTGAACCCTATTGTACTCAGATCGCCTGCATACTGATGCTGGCTCATGGTCACGATGCGAAAACAATCTCCTACGACTTGGAAATAAGGCCGTACAGCGTATATAGCTGTGCGGAACTCTACATGTTGGGTGGCATTTCCAGACTGACCGACAACCGCTACAAAAGCTATTGCATGCACAACAACCACTCCACCTACGCTTGTGTAGAGAAAGGCGGGCACATGCGACAATTCACGGTGAGCGGGCGTTATCGGATAAACCTTAACGGATTTCTCAACGCCCGCGATGCCGCTGATGTCATCGCTATTGATTGCCACAGCGTAAACACCCAGTTCAGATGCCAGCTTTACGAAGCCGCACCTGCTAAGCATCCCAAGACATGTGGGATATACGTCATATCAGACGATGCCAGATTCTATCGCAACAAGCATCTTACACAAAGGGTGAAGGGAACGAGGGCTAAGCAGTTTTTCTTTTGGCTGTACTCACCCAATCTCACCCTTATAGAACACCAGTGGAAAATGCTTAGGAGGGGAGTTGTCAACACAACCTTCTATAGAGCGAAGGAAAAATTTAGGCAGGCGGTGATGAATTTCTTCGATAGCATTGCTGATTACAAACAAGGGTTGGAACCACTTCTACTTCCCAATTTACGTATGGTTAATTCCAAAACGATTTTGGTTTGACTTAGATAACGCGAATAACAAATTAAAGGGCGATTTTAAAGAGTTGAACGGTTTGAAGTGACTTAATCAGGATTTTAAATATGTTGTTGTTATGAAAAAGCTCATATTCGTGCATATAAGCATATTCTGCATATTATTTGCTTGTCATGGGAAAGGCTTGCAATCACGCCATAAAAGTAATAATGATTCAAACAAGGATTGTAGAACTGCTTCTGTTGTAGTAGATTGTTTGGAAGTAGGTAAGGTCATGGGTTTAGTTGGTAAATTACAAGAAGTGAGAGAACTAGAACGCGATTACAAGGTGAAAGGAAGAAAAGCTATTGTACTAATGCAATCCCCTGATATGGATACTCCTTATTTTTGGATTCAAGTGGGCTTTTCTACTGCATATAGATTTGAACCAATTTACAATTTTTATGTTTCACCGAAAAAAGATAGTGTTTTTTTCTATGACACAATGACAGATTCCATAGTACGAATAGAGGATTGGAGGAAGATTGCTCAGAAAAAGTGACAACATACGAATGTCACATCTACGATGCCAACGGAACTCTCACACTTTATCTTAGAAATGCGATTATAGAAGATGGAGTAAATGATGATCGTGTGTGCTCATTAATAAAAGAGACAAATCTAAAAGTTAAGAAATATGGATATAGCTTATCTTTTAAAAGATATTCTAGTGAAACGTCGGGATTCGACATTGGTGTTAAAAAAATAAATAGCGATGAAATATATAATAGTCTTTTGTGTTATGCTTAGTATGCTATCTTGTAAGAAGAATTCTATCGAAATGACAATTGCAGGTAGAAATCATAGATACTGGTTGAAGAAGTCGCACGCTGAGAAGTCGCAAGTTTACTATTACTTTGATAGACAGGGTAGATGGTACGTATATGAAAGGGCCTATAAAGCTAGTGTCCTAACAAAGTATGACGGAGGGGACATCATGCTCATTGAAAAATGGTCATTAATAAATGATACAACAATAAACATCGGGGGAATGGAGTATTGTATAAGAGAATGTAACGACACTTTGTTAGTAATTAAGAGCTCAATGTTCACAGACACATTGATGTCTTTAAATCTCTACCCTTCGGTGATTCCAGAACGCCCATAGATATGGTGCGAACATCGTCACGGTGGGGCAAAAAGACTACCAATGATGCAGTTTGAAAGACAGCGTAACCTTTTTGATGATAATGGAGGTGCCTGCATTACTTGGATTTCTTGAAAGGTAGCAAGGGCATCCGATGGTGGAGCCATATCTCTCGCTACAATAATCGAGTATGAATTTGCGCACTTCGTTAAACGGGTATAAAAACAAAAGATAGTTTGAACCTAAAAGTAAAATTCCAAACAGTTAATGCGGGGTAGAGTAAGAGAAGGAAGTATCGAAGATGCCGAATGGTGTACTGCATGTAGAAATGGAGAAACCATTAGGCATAATGTACGACAAAACGAAAAAAGAGATGGTGATGAAGTTCTTATACATAATTATAACATTGTTTGTTGTGGTTGGTTGCAAAACAAAGTTAAGAAATGACTGTGTTGCTAAGGATTCTATTGTCGTAACATACTATAGGGGACATTACGAATCTTTTGACGCCGTGTCCTTTGAAGATATGAAACAAATGTCTGATAGAAAAATGCCAAATGAAACGATTAGCTTAGATTCCACTTTGTTCCGTAAATTTAAAGGCTTTATAAAAAAGGTTTCTAGGGACAGGCTATCGGCTGACGATGCACGCTTTTATCTAAAATGTCATAAAGATGAAATGACAATGGGTATTCCTGTTCATTTACATGCTTTACAAGAACAAGCGGATAAATCATTACGTTATACAATTTATCAGATATTGTGGAAGACAAAATACTTTAATACGGTAAAGGAGGGAAGTCTAAAATATGTTCTGTTAATTAAGGAATTTGGTATTCCTGATGATTACAGATACGATGAAACTTCTTCTTGCTCTGGTAAGATGCCCTCAAAGTTGAAAAAAATCATACTTATAGAGAGTAATAAGTGTCATGCTATTAGACAAATCCTTTGTCAAAGTATTATTACAAATAAATTTGATGAAAGGACTGCCAAGAGAATCTGTACCTAGCTGTTACACAAGGACGTTTCATTTCATCACGAAAAAACAATATGATGTTACCGTAAAAGATATAAATAAAAACGATAATAATGGTTTAAATGAATAAGTTAATATCAATATGTGTCTTTACAATAGGGCTTACTTTCATTTGTAGTTGTTCATCTCATTTCCCCGATAAAATAGAAGGATATGTATTAAAACACAATGTTCTGAATGATAAGGGGGTTGGTGAATTGGATTTATGTGAGGTACTAGATATAGACTATGACACGATGTACGTCTTTCATTCCCTTATTCCGCTAAACGGAGTTCAGAATATAATAGGAATAAAAACGTATGGGGATGCAGAAGATCCTTATACGGCTCTTATTGGGTCGGATTCTGAAATGTGTAGAGTAATTCTCATAAAAAACAATAAGGTTGTGTATGAGGATGAGTACTATTATTCGCATTATAAACTACAAGTGTTGTTCGAAACATTTTATGAAGTTAATGGGTGTGGCATTTTTGATGGGAATCTTGCTCCTGTGCATGGCTATATGTGTACAAAACACCATTTCACAGTAAGTAGAGTATCGGATGATAAATATATGATGAAATAGGTTTCCTGCATGTCGCGTAGAAATACGCGATGCCAATGGCAATCCCATGTTTGTGGAGGAAGACAGCCTGGACACGGAGCGGCGTATGGCGTGGAACGAAGAGAACCGCCTGATGGCACTGTCGGATAACTGTAAGATTAGTCGCTACACGTATAACGCAGCGGGCGAGCGAATAATTAAAAGCCACCGCGACTTGGAAAGTGTGTACGTCAACGGTGCGCCATAAGCATATCAAAAAAGAAGGAGAAAAAGACAATGAAATTTAATTGGGTTATCTTGGTTTTTCTAATAATGACCATATCATCATGCTGTGCTCAAAAAACACACAGCAAACGAGAGAAAATCATCACAAATGAACTTTCCTTCATAAATAATAAGCGTATCAACTTCTCTATAAAGAAAGTCGCTTGCGATACATGCTTTCCCATATTTGATGTTGGCTATCGTGTAAGCGTAAAATTGACTCCAAAACAAAAGATCCTTATTGTAAGGATGAAAAGAGGAGAATGGTTGTCTCTACTCAATGATGAGACAACAGATTACGCTGCAAACATTCTGCTTTATTACATCTATAATCGCGATGCCATAGTCCTTTTACACAATAGAAGTATTAGGGACTGGAGAGACGGGATGAAAGAAGACGATATATTGTATTGGGAAAAGAGGCTGAAATACCATTGATTGATTACCAATGTTCTTAATCATGAACATAAATCCTTCTCTCTGGTCGGTAGTAGTAGTAGAAATGTTCTCAAATGAAGGATATGGTCATGCTTTGATTTACGGAGAGTCTGTGGGAGACCGTCATCGCTCAGTACCTCATTTTCAAGATAGCCATGAACCCAAGCAAGAGTTAATAGACAAGTCTATAAGGACAAGAAAAGAAACCATTAAAAAGTATAGAATTATGAGAATTGCATTTGTTCTGTTTTGTTTCATACTATTCGGTCATAGTATGTTGTTTTGCCAAAGCATTGATTCTATTCAAGCCAGATGGTGTATAAGGGGAGAGAAAGAAGGATATGACGAGACTCGTTCGTGCTTGTATTCTATTAAGAACAACACACCCTCAAAACTCTTAATATTCTTTGTCGAGGAGAAAAATGATTCTTTAAACCCTGTTCAACTCTTAAGACGGAAACTCCTGCGTAGATACGGAGATTTTAGTTTATCAATGTTGGAATGGGAGTCGAATATGGTCATTGAAGACAGTTGTGCTATTATTCCAGAATTATTCGTAAAATGCTTACTCCCAAAAGAAACATTTGAAATCATTATGCTTTTTAATTCTTCAGATAGAGACAAAACCAATGTTGACATTACTAAGCATCTGTTGATATGCGAAGAACATGTGTTCTCCGACTCATTGATTGGGATGCCGAACTTTGTGAAAAATCTAAGTTTGTATCGTGTTGGCTACCTCTATCCTTATGTTGTCATGAATTCGAGCATATTCCAGGCATTTATCAATAAACAGATTAAGTGAAAGATTTGTTGTTTAACAATATACAATGAAGCAGTCTTTACTTTTAATGTTTCTATAAATTGCGAGGAGTTTATTATCTTTGTAATGCAAAAGCAAGATAGATGTTCCTCTCATGTACGAATGTGCGGAACAAATTTACGATAGCGTTTGAAATCCCGCCCCACTTGTCTGTGGCATAACGCGATTACATTCCGAAAATAGCTTGTTGGAGGTTATTCAGTGCATTCTCTACAAGTTGAAAGCAAGTTTCCTGTGCCACACGGTTTCTTGTCTCATCCATCTTCACAAGGACAATGTTGCATTACAAAACAGTGTGTCGGCATTTCCACAAGTGGACGAGGAAGGGCGAGGAGTAAAAGGTATGGGGCATAGCTTTGCAACGTTACAGGTCTTTCTTGGACTGTCTGTAAGACACGGATCCATATCACATTCATACTAATTCTTATGGAGAAGATGAAGAGAGGGAGAAATGTGCAGGTGGGTCTATGAAGTTAAACCAAATAGGAAAAAATGAAACAGATAATAATAGTTTTTATGCTTGTGGGACTATGTGCCTGTAAAAGTCAGGATACGGAGGAAACAAAGTTTTTAAGCCATTTCATAGACCTGGCAGAGTTCCCATGTGGTGGCATTCTTACTACAATGCCATTACCAACAAAAGATACTATAAGCTATGATATACTTGCAAACAGGTTTTTGTTGCCTGTAAATACAATTGTGCTCTCAAACGCTCATGGCCAGTCGACATTTTGTTATGTTGGAAAGTATAAAATTGCTGATGGATATTATGTGTTGGCATGTAAAGAGTTTTACAACTACCATGATTCTAGAATCATCATATATCTGTATAATGATAAACAAGACGTTGTTACATCATCATTATTAGTTGGCTGTCACGATGAATTCTTAGATGTGGATAGTGAATATAAAGATGGAACTATAACGATTCGAACTACGTACAAGAAAGTACAACGTGGGTTAGATCCTCCCGAAGGCCAGGAGTATGTTCAGAAACAACTTACACGTAAATATCACATAGACGATAATTTTCATTTCGTAGAATAATTCTTCTCCCATGAGTCTTATGGAACACGAATTTTCCACGCTACGGATAGAACCAACAGTGCAGGAAACATTTTGAGAATCAGCATAAAGTACAAGAAGAATATGAAAAGTTTGATGCCGAAGAAGAGTTTCGTGTTATTGGGGGAGCGGAGAACTGCACAATTGAATGGAGAAAGTATTCGTCATCATCATCGGTGGACTGAACTTACAACAGAAGAGCCGACTTCAAAAAAGCAAGAAGAAATGAAAAGAAACGCTTTGTTATTATTTCTATGGGCATTGGTACTTGTTGCAAATGTTAGTTGCGCTAGTAAATCTAGAGAAAAAACGGAATTTCAGGATTCTATCGTTGTTTTCTTTAGACCCATATATAGTTCTAAAGTTGTTAGTGCTAAAGAATTGATTATGATGTCAAATAAGGTGCCTGTGTATGATACGTTATTTGTTGACCGTGGAGATTATAACTCAATCAAGAATTTTATAGAAAACAAGGAAGTAATAAGAACCGATGTGAAGGGTATCCCAGAAGTATACCTTAAAACAAAAAGGGGAACAGTGTTCTTGACACAGTTTAACCCGCTAGCGGTGGATATTGATGGGAGTCCTCTCGCTATCAGTATGGATATGGCTTATCGTATAAATACATGTAGTAAAATGTATAATTACTATACGAAGGAAGAAATTTCTTGGGATACACTTTTTAGGGAGTATAGTCTTCCCGAAGATTACCACTATCATTATGACAAGTATTACCAAGAGTTTAAGACCAATGGCCACAAATTAGATTCGATATTTATTGTAAAAAAGCGTGGTGTAAAGTTATGGCTAATCGCAAGAGAGTAATTTCTGAAACTTCTCGGAGAATTTAAGGCCTATCCACGCTTTGCCACAGGCAAATGCGGCAGAATTTCGGATTTTATCGTATCTTTGTCCATTACTTCGCACATGGAAAGAGTGTTTGTTTTGGTTCGTTTTGCATCACAAAGATAATAAACTCCTCTCAATTTATTGAAATAGTAAAAGTCAAGATGACTTTAACACCATGGAAAGAGTGACATACAACAGAGATAAGGAATCTGTTAACCTGAAAGGGTATACCGTATTTGGAAAAAACTAAAAACATCAAACCTTCAAAAAATGGTATGGAGAAACAGAAAGTAATAATGCTTATATTACTCAGCATCTGCTCGGTGCTTAGTAATTATGAACAGAAGTAAGTTACATAATAAGCACCCAATATTCGCCGCATTGATACTTCACAAAAAAGCCCTTATATGATTGGTGTCATATAAGTTTTTTGTTATTTGCAGTTTATGAGCAGTAGTTTTATCAATCCATCTTCATGTCCAGCAAAGGCTTTTCTTACTACTTAAACAGCCCTGCGTCATCTGCTTGTGATACACAACAAAGCCATAACGTTCCCCATGGAGCAATTTGATGCGGTTGCGAGGGCGATTATAAAAGACATAGACACAAACATCAGAAGGGTTGAAGTCATTACCGCGTACGAATTGACATAAGCGGAGGATTACCTGATGCATATCAACAGGAGTACAACAAACGCGGTCAGCATTTGTTTCGTTGAGTGCAAACATATTTTTTGCACAAAGGTAGGAAACAAAGCATACAGGAAAAAGGCGGCGAATATTGGATGCTTACCGATTGAGACAATATATAAAAATATCGCACAAGGAAAAATGCTGCGGAGTTGAGGTGATATAAACTTGCTTTTTCACATAGTACATCAAAGCCTAAGGCTTCTGCCAATTGTTTTAAAGCCTGCATTGAAACACCCTCATTGGTTATAGCACATATATGTGATAGGTTTTCGCACGAATACATCCTACCATAAAATTTACAGAGCATAGCCATGCAGGCAATTCCACATTGCATGGCGTCATGTTGTCTATAAAAACAAAAGGACATTTATTTTGCTGTGTTGTATTTGGTAAGACCAGAGTCGTTGTCACTATTATTAATGTTTTTGCTCAGATGCCTTCGTGAATTACCTTTCGTCAGAGAATAGACGAAGGTCAGTGCAACAAGATTCTTGAAATTACCCCATCGAGTCTTTTCTACGAAATGGAATGAAGGGGTGTCTGCGTAAATCTTGGAAGGATCGGGATTGTAAATGAACATGGCTCCCATGGTGACGGCACCGAGCCTGTAGGAAAGGGATGCGTTCGCATTATACCCGTGCTTCTCAAAAACATCACCGTCAACAGTTGTCATCGGTAGATTGTGGTTGGTAATGAATTGCCACTTGCCTGTCACCACCTGACAAGAGATTCCGACATTGTTCAGATTGTGGTTGATGCACTGATTAGGCGTATCGTATTTGGAAAACAGATAGTTGTAGTAAGGTTGCAAAGTTAGCCATGAGAAAGGTCTACAACTTAGAACAAGCGATGCGCCATACTCGTTGACATGGTGGATGTCCACAATTCGGTTCACGACGTCGGTGCCGTCAGCAGAAACAACTGTCATATTCCTGCTGGGATAGTGGGCGTGATTGACGGAAGGTTTGACAAACCAGATATTGTTCGCCGACGCATACTGGAAACTAAGTTCGGTGCGGTAGAAATGGTAGGGCTTCAGACTGCTGTTGCCTTGTAGATAGAATCGTTCATCCACGACGGTGCGACTATCTGTGAGCTGACCGACGCTAGGAACCGCAGATGCTATAGACGAAGTCAGGCGTAGCGAACCGTGTTTGTGCAGCTGGTAATTAAGAGAAACAGAAGGCCGCATGAGGATGTAGTTGGCTATTGCCTTCGTCACAGTTCTGTACCGGTTGTTCTCCACACCTACCCCCAGGTTGTAGGACAATGCCCCCCATTGATTGGTGTAGTCGGCGTATAGGTATTCCTTTTGCGTATTCACTGTCGACAAACTGGAGGCTCCGTCTGTCTGCTGCAGTCTTTTGTATTGATAGTAGGTTCCTATCTGTATATTTCCCTGCCATAGTTTGTCAGTATAAAGTGCTTCTGCTATTAGCGAGTAAGACTTGTTGTCGACGATGTTGGTAAACGTTCCCGTTCCCGAGGTGTTTGTTAGATTATTGTTCGAATTGGATTTGAAATAAGTGTTCACCACATTGACCGACAGATTGTTGCCTTTGCGGAAAGTGTGTCCGAAGTAGATGTTGGCCGATAGGGATGAAAAGTCACTTTGAAGCCTTCTGTGGTTGGCATCTCCCAATCTACCCGTCCGCAAGAGCTGTTGACGATATTGCTGGGTAGCCGGAAACTTACGATATTCTAAAGTGATATTGAAAAGGTTGTTGTTTTGGAAACGCTGATAGAATAATTGTCCGATGTGGTAGGCACCAGTGTATTTACCCGACAGACCCTTGTAATCGTTCGTCACATCCGGATAGGCATAACGGTTTTCCATGGTATTCTGGTTAAGATGTCTGTAGTCCAGAAAATATGCCGCAGACACCTTGTTGAGCGAATCGCTATAACTGGTGGAAAACAAGTTGGTTCCGTATCCTGTGGTGATACTATTTTTGGTGTCGAGATATAGTGAATAGTGCCTTTTGTTGGTGCGCTTGGTTGCCACATTCAATACAGCACCTATATTCTCATGCGCAAACCTTGCAGGTGGATTGGAATAGTAGTGCAGGGTCTTTATTTCGTCGGTTTTGAGCAGCATCAGTTCGCGTACCGACCTTCTGATTCCATCAATCAGCACCAGGACAAATTTACCATCTGCCGTAAGCAGTTCACCGCTGTTTGTTGAAAGTCTGAATTGCGGCAGGTTACTGATGGCCTCCAAAGCGTTGTTTCCCACCTGTCTGGCACGCCTGTCTAACAGGATGATGTCTGCGTTGCCGAAGCTTCTTAGCCCTTGGCCCGACACAGTGACCTCTGAAAGGTTCTGTATGCTTTCAGTCAGCTTGACCATTCCGACATCGCCACTCTTGCACGTTAGCTGCTGTGGCTGATATCCTAAGCAAGAGAATTTCAACAGGAACTGTCCGTCTTCGTCTACATTCAAACTGAAGGTTCCTTTTGAGTCTGTCTGCGTGTGAACAATGGCTGTCGTATCGGATAAGCTGGCCAATACGCAGTCAACGCCGACTAATGGAACGCCAGACGGATCGGTCACCGTACCGTATATTCTGTTTTGTGCGTTGCTGCTTATCAATGAGGCTACAAAAGCAAACCATAACGTTGTGAGAATTCTTGCCATCATAATATAAATTATTTACACATTGATTTTGAAGTCATCTAGGCTTTTTAAACCTCTACAAATTGAGAGGAGTCTATTATCTTTGTGCTGTAAAAACCAAGATAAACACTCCTCTCATGTACGAAGTACTGGACAAAGATACAATAAAATCTGAGATCTTGCCATATTTGTCGGTGGCAAAACGCGGTTATGTTACAAAAAGTGACCTGGTGGAGGTCATTCAGTGCATTCCTTTTGTACAAATCGCCATATTTACAGTTTATGCGCGACGGATACGCCTACATCAACGGCTAGACTAGTTACTACACATAAGTATGGCAGGCGGTATTTCCTTATGATCTGTGACATATATGGCATTGGTAGTCTTTCTTTTCAACTTATATAGAACGCACAGAATAATAATTTCCAGAAGGTTACTTTTTAAGGCATACCCACGTTTTGCCACAGACAAATGCGGCAGAATTTCGGATTTTATCGTATCTTTGTCCATTGCTTTGCACATGGAAAGGGTGTTTGTCTTGGTTCGTTTTTGCATCACAGATATAATAAGCTCCTCTCAATTTATAGGAACCTTAAAAGTAAAGAAGGCTTTAAACAGAAATAAACAAAATGGAAAAATTCGAACAACTTTTTGTGGATTATTATAATGGAGTAACAGCCATACTCGAGGGGGAAAGACCAGCGGGCTTTCTTTCGAAAATACCCTTTATGTACGAGAAACTTCTAGAAGAGGCTATCATGGAATATGATAAAATCACTGACACCGAAAGATGGCTTAAAAAAGAAATAATAAGTTTGACTGACTCTAACATTACCATCTTTAGAAACAAAAGCATAGTGTTCAATCGGTATTATATCCATACACTATGGAGGTTTGATTTGATCTGTGATTATTTAAATCGCAAGAACATTGCTGATTTAAATGTAGGAGAGCAGCTAAATGCAACTCTCGAATTTTATGCAGCAAATAATCAGTTAGGTAGGATTATGCGCATAATTGCTGAACTACTTTCATTCATAAGGAAAAACGAGACTTCAGAATTAATTTATAAGAAAATCATGGATTCCTATTACAAGCTTCACGTAGAAGATAAAACTATCTTACTTGAATTAGAGGTATATAAAAAGTATTGTGAGCCATGACCAACCTTGATGGGTAAGTGGCAATCTATGGCTATAATACCGCAGAGCGGGTAAAAGTTAAAGATGGGGAAGGGGCAATCGTTGTGCTGGCGCTACGACAAGGGCGGACGCTCCATGATAGACGTGAATGGGCTTGTGGTATGAAAAGCACGTACATTTAAGACTATCAATGGGAACGGTTGCAAGGCATGTTGCTCACCTCTGACAACGACAACATGATAGATGCGCAATATAATTCAACTCCATAGGTTCGCAAACTCATGAGCTAATTGTCAAAAAAAGATTGGATTTGCAAAGCCGTAGGTGCATCGTAAACAAACAAAAGTCCTCCTTATCCTCGGCGTAAGGGTTTATTGATGCTATGCTACGCAACGTCTTGCATTCTTCTAACAACAATTCTCCAAAAGCAATTCTGTTAGACTGTATTTTTTTTGTGTTTATTTTATTTTACAATATCGTTTTAAATTTCACTCTGTTCTAGCGAAAATATAGGTTGTAAAGTGGCTAAATTGCCACTATTTCTAACCTTCCACGTCTTTCGTTTTGTCTTCTTTTAAGAAAACAACCTGCATTTTGCACCATTTAGCCTTTCTAGTTTGTGTGCTAGCTCGTAATTTTTCAAGTCCAATAACACACTTTTAGCCCTTAAAACCCTACTTTTTAACGGCTATTTTGCCCCTTTTGGCCATGTTTTTGATGGCTCTAAAAGGTTTTGTTTATACAATAGCAGTGTATTTTTATGCTTTTTGCCTCACATTTAGTAGCATTTCACCTTTCATTTAGCACCAAAACGCACTGCGTTTAGCACCATTTCACCTTGCATTTTGCATCAAAACGCACTGCGTTTAGCGGCATATTGCACCGCGTTTTGCACCAAAACGCACTTCATTTTGCTGAAAATCACCCCAAAACGAGTGTAAATGACGGGCTTTTAAATAAAAATTCATTTTGCTGCTTTCACAGACTAACCCCTTCTTGCATCAAAACTAACCTTCGCGAGAATCGATTTTTTGTCGGGTGAGCGGTTGGTGGATTACGAAGGCACTCATAATGTTAAAATTCTTACTGAAAAGGTTACAATGGTTGGCGAGTTAGCTGGTTGACGAGTTGACAAGTTGGCGAGTTAACAGAGCATGAGCTTATAGGTTGACGAGTAGGCAAGTAGACAAGAACGTGATTTTGCAGATGAACGAGAAAACTAGTTTACGATTGTACAAGTTAATAGGAACAGCCATTTTTCACCAATATTAGTTGACAAGTTAACGAGATAACAAGTTAACGAGATAACAAGTTAACGAAGCAATAGGCTAACGAAGTAACAGGCTAACGAGGTAACAGGTCAACGAGTTGACAAGCTAACGAGATAACAAGTTAATAGGCGCAGCCATCTTTTCACCTTTTCACCTTTTCACCATTTCACCTTTAAAATATAACTGCATTTTGTAGCTGGTAAATGTAGGATGGTTTTAATTTTTCTTGTATCTTTGTCAAATATTTCGCGCGTTTGAGAAGTGACAATCTAGGTTTGCAATACGAACGGAACGGCGATTGCTGCCAATGGCGCAGCGAGTTTGAAAGGGAAAGGAGGAAATATAACAAAATGATTAACAAGAAATTCTGTTTTACCATGTTGGCTATGGGGGTGTTTCTAACCTCTTGCTATCAGCAGTATGTAAGAAAGGATTGGGTAATAGATGCGAATGCGAACATCTATGTTTATAGAATTACTTATGGCGAGTTGTGTTTTAATTCAATTACAGCCATATCGTTGGAACATGATCGTGTTTATTATTATGCTAATGATAGTTTGTTATTGGCTGTTGATGATTTAACACATAAGAAAAGAAGGAAAGTTAACGACCAGGCAATAGCAAACTTGCTGCATTATCTAACAGTAAAGAACCTGAGTAGGTTAGAGAAACCTGATTGGAGCCGCTGTGGTTGTGTAACAAAGAATGAGTATGTGATAAGAATTTTAAAACAAGGAAAAAATGAATACCATTTTTTTCCTGAATTATTAGAATGCGACCAACGGTTGGGGTTAAAGTTTGTTGAAGACCTGCGAATGATTTTTGAAAGAATGTTGGAGTATGATGGTAATAACGATGATTTTAGATAGGTAATAATAGTAATATTTTAGTATATGAGCTTATATTATTTAGTGCTTTTGATGAGTCTTATTTGTGCAAAAGGCTCTGCTATGAAAAGGCTTGAGAACTTTCGAGTGATAAGTTATAGGCTTGTTTCTTCTGATTATCATTACTCTGACGAGAGAATGAAGTGGAGAGGGAAGTATTACATGCCTTTCTTGTATGAAGAGTATAGAAAGGGAACGCTCCAAAATGTAGGAATTTATAAAAGTGAGGGTCTTTTGTTATTTACGTCTTCGGAAGTGGAAAAGGATAGTTTGATGAGAGATTATGTTTATATAA
The DNA here is from genome assembly GCF_001814145.1 of Prevotella sp. HMSC073D09. Taxonomy (NCBI): domain Bacteria; kingdom Pseudomonadati; phylum Bacteroidota; class Bacteroidia; order Bacteroidales; family Prevotellaceae; genus Prevotella; species Prevotella sp. HMSC073D09. The sequence goes on from NZ_KV815069.1 coordinate 18,411, forward strand.
TCAAAAGGAGAGAAATATATGTTGGAAAGAAAGTAGTAATAGATAAGGAAGGTGGGGATAAAAGACATGTATATAACACGGTAATCGTTAAGCATAGGTATTACTGTTATACGGGCAAGTATCTTAGAGTGTACATTCCTGATACTTGATAAATTTGTTTAGTCCCTGAATATTGATAGGAATGATTGTGCTTTTTATAATAATTCTGGCATCGTTGTGGAAAGTTGATTTAAGAAAGCACGTATCCTTTGTTTCATGATATTATAGCCAACACTATTTCGTTTTGGGTATAACATTAAAAGTAAGCCCGATTAAGGCAACGAAGACAAAGCTAATTTTCATCTTTCCCAATACTTTATTTGCGATACAAACTTGCATTACAACTAAAAACATTATGTCAATAAGAAATAGAACGCTGATAATAGCCTTGCTGCTGAGTGGCATGTTTATGGGTTGTGCTAAGGACGTAAAAAGTTTACAAATCGTATTTACAGATATTTATATGACTACAATTTGCAGCATCACCCCTTCATACTTTGATAAGGGAGCCATTAAGAGGTGTTTGTGATACAGTTAGCATTGTTGGCACAAAAAAAATCAAAGAACTCATGCAGGCCGTGAATGAATTGCAAGAATTTACCTCATACAAAACAGTTCCTGACACACGAGGAAAAGTCATCTTCCTGTATGATGACAACCAAACCGAGGATTTGTACTTTAGTGCCTTCTTCGCTTTATACAGAGGGAAACTATATGAGTTGTCCAATCAATTCAAGCGTCTAATCAATAGAATTATTATTAGCAGAAAACCAGATAATCAGGTGTTTCTAATAACACACGGAAAGAAATGAATTCTGAGAAAAGAAAAATCAAATTCACTAACATGGTATCAATAACAAGCGTATGGAGAAAATGGTGTCTATCGGTGTATTTATGAAGGTTGTTTCCATCGCTTCCTGTCCATCTTTCGTTTGCTTGTCGGCATTTGGCCTGTCTTATTCTCTCGACGTAGCCCGCTACGCCTTCAAGAATACGACAGGCAATATGCTCAACAATCAAACAAAATCCGTACAAGCTCTAACGACTGATTTGGGTTTAAGGCATGTTCTATAAATTCCACGTTCATGTCTTTTCTTCTTTTTACGTTTGCTCTCCACAGTCTTTTAGGCCTCATCTGCCATCTTTTCCTTATTCTTTTAGGGGCATAGTTCACTATCGCCCATCAAGAAGTAAGAGAAAACAGCGCAGATAAAGCCTAAAAATGCAGTGGGGGTAATTTCTAGAACCAGCCTTAAACGTAAGTTTGTACCAACTCGATAACGCCTTCCACCTTTACGTGCTGTGTGGTAGCCGGGACAAGTATCGAGTCGCCCGTCTGCATTTCCACGGTGTTTCCCTCGTTGTCGGTAACTGTTCCTTTACCGCCAGTGCAGATAAGGATAACGAAACTGTCGAGTTGCGATAGGTCGATGGTCATCGGTTGGTCCAAATCGTAGAGGTTAGTGGTGAAGAAAGGACAGGTGGCGAGGTTCACGCCCACGTTCTTTGCAGGCACATAGTTTGTGCGATAGTTCTCTTCCACCGTGTAGTTGATACATTCGGCAGCCTCTTCGGTATGCAATTCGCGTGTGTTCCCATCCTTATCCTTGCGGTTGAAGTCGTAGATGCGGTAGGTTACGTCGGATGTTTGCTGTATTTCGAGGATGAAACAGCCCTTGCCGATGCTGTGAATACGACCTGCGGGGATGAAGAAACTGTCGCCGCGCTTTACGTTGTAGTTGCTGATGGCATCGCAGATGGTGTTGTTGGCCACCATCTCCTTGTATTGTTGAGGTGTGATGGCGGTTTTCATTCCACAGTTGAGATAGGCCTTGGGGTCTGACTCCATCAAGTACCACATCTCTGTTTTTCCACGACTCTTACCGTGTTTCTGTGCTAATTCGTCGGTGGGGTGCACCTGAATAGATAGGTCGTCGTTGGCATCGATGAACTTGATGAGCAGTGGGAACTCGTTTCCAAAGCGTGCATAGTTCTTTTCGCCCACCAACTTTCCTTGCAGTTCTTTCAACACATCGTTAAGGCTTTTGCCTGCATACTCGCCATTGGCCACGATGGTCTCGTCGCCTGGCACGCCAGATATTTCCCAACTTTCGCCCACGTTTTGCAGGTTTGAGTCGAGATGTTTGAATGGAACGATTTTGTTTCCGCCCCAAATGGTTTGCTTTAAAAGTGGTTTAAACTTTAATGGTTGCATGTGAGTTTATGAGTTTTTTAGTTTATGAGCCTTAGGGATAGAAGAGTTAAGGAGTTATGGAGTTAAGGAGTTAAGCCAGTACCTTTGTTTCTTTCTCCTTTGTTATTTATGGAGTTAAGCCAATATCCTTGTTTCTTTCTCCTTTGTTCCTTTCTCCTTTGTTCCTTTCTCCTTTGTATCCTTTGCCCTTTATTTCTGTGAGTTTATGTTTGAATTTGTGAGTTATAGAGTTTTGTAAGTCGATGAGTTATAGAGTTAAGTGCATGCCATTACCCTTTGTTTTGGGTCAGATGTGGCTTTATGTTGTTAAGGTTTAGCCATAAACCATATTCATTCTTCATATTGTGTTGGCACATGAGCGGCAGGAGTATTGGCTTAACTCCTTAACTTCATAACTGCTTAACTCCTCAAAACTATCTGTCGTTCCAAAATGCGGGGGTGAAGATAACCAATACGGTGAATATCTCCAAACGTCCCATGAGCATCAATACTGAACACAGCCACTTGGCAAAGTCGGGCAGTTGTGCCCACGACATGGTTGGGCCAATCTCTATTCCCAACGTTGGTCCAACGTTGCTTAGCGCACTTAGTGTGATGGTTATGGCGTTGGTGTTGTCTATTCCGGCTGCAATCATGGAGAAAGCACAGAACAAACACATCACCAATGTTACGGTGAGGAAGGCCAATAGCGTTACGCGCTTTTGGGTAGAGACGTTTACTCCGTCTATCTTCAACGGCAAAACGGCGTTGGGGTGAAGCAGTTGCTTGAACTCGTTGCGTATTACTTTGAGCAACATTACGCCGCGAATGCACTTGAAACCGCCGCTAGTACTGCCCGAACAGGCACCTATGAACATGCACATGGCCAATACCACCCATGTTACGTGTGGCCAACGGGCGGCATCGTCGCTGAAAAGTCCTGTGGTGGTGATGAACGATACCACTTGGAAGATGGCCGCGCGGAAGGCTTTTTCCAACTCGTAGTGGTTGCGTATGATTAGTTCAACCATGATGAAAGCCGTGAAACCCAGTACCAACCAAAGGTAGAGCTTGAACTCGGAGTTGCGGAAAAGCTGGCGTATCTTTAACTTCGTGGCCGTGAAATAGAGTAGGGTGAAGTTCACACCTGAAATGAAACAGAAGAAGGTTACGGCGTATTCGATGGCAGGCGAGTGGAAAAACTCTACGCTGGAATTGTGGGTTGAGAACCCTCCCGTGGCCAAAGAGGTCATTGAATAGTTCACACTGTCGAACCATCCCATGCCCAAGAACTTGTAACAAAGGGTGCAAGCGATGGAAATGGTGAGGTAAACAGCCCAGATGGCCTTGGCGCTTGTGCTTAGTTTGGGGTGTAGTTTGCTTTTGATTGGGCCTGTGGCTTCGGCCGAGAACACTTTTACCGACCCACCAACGAGCGATGGCAGCAGGGCAATGGTAAAGAACACGATACCCAATCCGCCAATCCATTGCGTTAGCGAACGCCAAAAGATGATGCCATGTGGCAGGGCCTCGACATCGTCGATGATGGTTGCGCCTGTGGTTGTGAAACCCGACATGGTTTCGAAATAGGCATCGGTGAAACTGTGTAGGTAGCCGCCTATCATGAAAGGCATGGTGCCGATGGCACTGAATATGGCCCACGAGAGGCTCACCACGAGGCAGGCATCGCGGCGTCCCATTGTGTTGTCGGAGTTGCGACCCATGAAACGGAACACGAAACCAAAGAATAAGGTGGCGATGATAGACACGAGGAAGACCATTACGTCGTCTTCCGCATAATAAATGGCCATTGCCAGGCACGACAACATCAGCGCTGCTTCGATGAAAAGCAACGAGCCGATAATTTTATATATGGTGCGATAGTTAATCATTCAGTTGACAAGTTCACAAGTTGACATGTTTACGAGGTTACAACTTCAAAAGTTTGCTAGTTCATCAGCTCGCGAGTTAACAAGCTTGAAAGTTGACGAGAATGCAAGCTTGGATGTTTAATCGGCTGGGAAGGTTGCGAAGATATGGAACATCAAGGGCTCCGCTTTTCTTCATTTCCCGAACTTAAAGTTCGTGTCCCGATGGCTAATTAAAGAACTTACCAAGCTGTTGCATATTGGTGTTGTGGCAAAACACCATTACACTGTCGCCTGCCTCAATCTGTGTGCCACCCGAAACGAGGATGCCTACGCCTTTGCGAACCAGTCCGCCAATGGTTACTCCCCGTGGCAAACCCAACTCGAACACGCGTTTCTTGGTGACTTTCGAACCCTGTTGGGCTGTGAACTCGGCCACGTCGGCATTGGCCATCGTGAGAAAACGCACGTTACTTACGTCGGCATCGAGCATCATTTGGTAGATGTGGCTTGCTGCAATGTCTTTCTTGTTCACGATGGTACCGATGTCAAGACTGTCTGCCATGCTAACGTAGTCCATGTTTTCTACCATAGCCACGGTCTTGCGCACGCCCAATCGTTTAGCCGTAAGGCATGCCAGGATGTTGGTTTCGGTGTTGTTTGTTAGTGCCACGAAAGCTTGCGTGTTCATGATACCCTCTTCGTTCAGCAGCTGTATGTCGCGTCCGTCGCCGTGTATCACCAGTGCCTTGTCTTCTTCAAGCAGGTCGTTCAGCTCCTCACAGCGCTGTTCGTCTTTCTCTATTATCTTGGCTTCCATGTAGCTGGGGATGTTTTTCACCGCCATCACGCAGGTGTTTCCTCCACCCATGAAGAACACGTTCTTAACGTCAACGTAGTGTTCTTTGCCTACAATCTTGCGGATGTAGGGAATATATTGGCGTGTTGTCATGAAGTAGGCCAGGTCGTAGAGTTTCAATTCGTCGTTACCGCCTGGTATGACGGTTTCGTAACCGCGCTTAATGGCCACCACGTGGTAAGGGTCGTCGGGTCCACAGAGTTGTTTTAGGGGTTGGTTAAGTATTTCGCAGCCCTCGCGCAACTTGATTCCCAGCATCACAAGCGCGCCATTGTGCACGTCCCAACGTTGGCGCACCCACGACATTTTCAGTCCGTTGATGATGTCGGTGGCCGCCAGTGTTTCGGGAACGATGAGCGAACTAACGCCCAAACGCTCGAAAAGTTCTGCCACTCCTGGTTCTGTCAGTTCCACATCGTCTATCTTGGCCACCGTCTTTTTTGCCCCCAGAGCCTTAGCAATCATGCAGATGTTGAGGTTCAGATGTTGGTCGGCGGTAACGGCGATAAACAAGTCGGCGTCGCCGGCGTTCGCCTCTTTAAGTGTTTTTACGCTGCTGGGCGATGCTTGCAACATCATCAGGTCGGCCTCGGCGTCCATTCTGCCCAGCCGTTCTTCGTCCTCATCGATGAGCGTGATGTTCTCGTGGCTGTGCGATAGCAGTGTAGCCAGGTAAATTCCTATGTCGCAAGCACCGGCTATAACGATTTTCATGCTTCTATCTCCTTTCTTATTGAGTCGGCGTCAAGGCCTACCAGTTTGCGTAGTTGTGCCACCGAACCGTGTTCTACGAAGGCATCGGGCAAGCCCATGCGCACTATTTGGGGGCGGAAACCATGGTCGGCCATCCATTCCATCACGGCCGAACCCATGCCGCCGTTGCGTACACCGTCTTCAATGGTTATAATCTTGTTGAACTTGCGGCCAATGTCTTGCAGCAAGTTTTCGTCTAATGGCTTTACAAAGCGCAGGTCGTAGTGGGCCACTTGCTTTGTCCCCTGCATCTCGTCGAGTAGTTCAGCCACATCGTTTCCAATCGGGCCGAGTGTTATTACGGCCACATCCGTACCCACTCTAAGGCATCGGCCCGTGCCGATGGTTATCTCTTCGAAAGGCGAACGCCAGTCGGGGCATACGCCATTGCCGCGCGGATAACGTATAACGAACGTTCCCTTGCCTGGCAATTGGGCCGTGTACATCAGGTTGCGCAGTTCGTGTTCGTCCATCGGCGAGGCTATCGTTAGGTTGGGAACGGCACGCAGCGCGGCAATGTCGAACACTCCGTGGTGCGTTGGACCGTCTTCGCCAACCAGTCCGGCGCGGTCTAGGCACAGCACCAGCGGCAGATTGAGCAACGCCGCATCGTGAATGATGTTGTCGTAGGCGCGTTGCGAGAACGAACTGTATATGTTGCAGAATGGCACAAGCCCGTCTTTGGCCATGCCGGCAGAGAAAGTTACGGCGTGGCCTTCGGCAATGCCCACGTCGAAAGCGCGGTTGGGCATGGCCTTCATCATGATGTTTAGCGAACATCCTGTGGGCATGGCTGGCGTAACGCCCACAATCTTGGGGTTGGCTTGTGCCAATTCAACCAGTGTTTCGCCGAAAACGTCTTGGTAACGGGGCGGTTCGCCCGTATTGTTGCATACCAGTCGTTCGCCCGTTGCAGGGTCGAACTTGCCTGGGGCGTGCCATATCGTGGCCGATTCTTCGGCAGGCTTGTAGCCTTTGCCTTTGGTGGTGTGCAGATGGAGTAGCTTTGGCCCGCGCATCTGTTTGAGTTGGCGTAGCTTTCGCACCACTTCTTTCACGTCGTGCCCGTCAAATGGGCCGAAGTAGCGTATGTTCATGCCCTCAAAGATGTTCTGTTGGTGGCTCAGCGCCGACTTCAAGGCGTTGTTCAGTCGCAGGATGCCTTTCTTGCGGTCGTCGTCTAGCCATCCTTTGGCGTGCAACCATTGCGCCGCCTTAAAGCGTAGATGGTTGTATGTCTCGTTGGTGTCGAGGTTCAGCAGGTATTTCTCCATGCCTCCAACGGCTCGGTCGATGCTCATGTCGTTGTCGTTGAGCACGATGAGCAAGTCGTTGTCCGTAGACGATACGTTGTTAATGCCTTCGAAAGCCAATCCGCCACTCATCGCTCCGTCGCCGATTACGGCCACAACGTGGCGTTGTTGGTTGCCGCCTAGCTTGGCAGCCACGGCCATTCCCAATGCTGCCGAGATGGAGTTTGAGGCATGTCCGCAGGTGAATGTGTCGTAAGGGCTTTCCATGGGCGTGGGAAAAGGGCGAATGCCGCCCAGCTTACGATTGGTGAAAAACTGCTCGCGCCTGCCCGTCAACAGTTTGTGGGCGTATGCCTGATGGCCTACGTCCCATACAATTCGGTCTTCGGGCGTGTCGTAAACGTAGTGCAGAGCAACGGTAAGCTCAACTACGCCCAGGCTCGAAGCAAAGTGTCCGGGGTTCACCGACACCTCTTCTATAATGTCTTGGCGTAGTTCTTGGCACAGTTGCGGCAACTGTTCAACATCTAGTTTGCGCAAGTCCTCTGGGTTCCTGATCTTATCTAATAGCTCGAAACTGTTTTCTCCCACAATAAATTCTTGTTCAATTACGGCACAAAGGTACGGCTTTTAATCGAATTTCGATAACGCCGCATTCATAATTCGCCTGCCAAGGTGGAGTTTTTCATGTTGCTTTCGTGTTTGTCTTGCCTGTTGTGCGGTTTGTGGCTATGGGTAAGCAGATGTTGTAAGTTGGCTGGTTGCATTAAAACAAGGCTTAATGGCGGTGCGGATGTAAAATAATGAGCCGTTTAGTTGCACAACCCGAAAGTGTAGACTACCTTTGCATTTGGCTTGCTTGCAGGCCTCATGGAACCTAACAAAAACAATTAGATGCGCATAAGGCTACTCCTTATATATATAGCGGTTGGCTTACAGGCCCTTTCCTTTTTGCCAACGCATGCCGCTACGCTATCAAGGCCGCACCATTTGTTGAGCGACCCCGACACGTTACGCCAAGGAAAAGACCTTGGCGAGGTGGTTGTAGTGGCTCGCCGAAAGCTTATTCAGATGCGCAACGACACCACACTCATCAACGTGGGCGGACTACACACCAAGCGAGGCGGTAGCTTGGAGTATCTGTTACGTAAGGTTCCGGGCATGCGCTACGACCGAGTGACGGGGCGACTAACCTATAATGGCAAGCCGCTTGTTAAGATTAGTCTCAATGGCTCTACCTTCATGGGTAACAATATCGCACGGGCCTTGGCCGCTTTGCCTGCCGAGGCGGTGTCGCAACTTAAAATATACGACTTACTTTCTACCCTCGAAAAGGCCACGGGCATTACCGACGGATTGCAGGAGCTGACGCTCGACATTCAGACTAAGGACGAATTTAACGGTGCCCTTACCACAAACGTTAAGGCCGAACACGGCACGCAGGGACGACGCAACGACAGCGCGCTGCTTAATTGGCTGCGGTCTAACGGCGAAAGCTTGTCGTTTGGCGTGGCAAGCAGCAACTTGGAGAACACCACGGCAGGCAACGGCAATTATACAAACTCGGTATCCATAGACGGAAACAAGCATCTAGGTAAGCAATTGAAACTTAACGCTAGTGCATCGCTTAACGATTTCCACCACGAAATGCAGGGTTCGAGTTACAGTGAAGAGTATCTGACGACTGGTACGCGAGCAGATGCCTCAACAAGTAGCATGAATGGGCGCAACACTAGTGGCACGCTGTGGTTCTTTTCCACTTACGAGATGGCTAAGCGGAGCCAACTCAACGTGAATTTTTCTGCCAGTCTATACGGCAACAAGAGCCAAAATGCGCAAGAAACGCAGCTTTTCGACAAGCGAGCGCGCATAGATACCATAACATTGGGTAAGGAAGAGAGCATCTCTCGCGGCCATTCCAACAGCTTTAATGCCTCGGCCGACTTCACTCATGCCTTTGCCGAAGGCGGTACGGCATTGAGTATTGTGGCCCGAATGGATGCCAACAATGCCGAAAGCACCAGCAATTCGCACAGCAGAACACATTATCGGCAATTGAAAAACAAGCTGGGAGCCGACTCTTTGCAACTTCGAGCGTTGGAACAGCTATCGCCCACGCAGTCAAGACAGGCATCGTTTACCGCACTACTTACCCAACCTTTGGGCAAAAAGGTGCGGTTGCAGGCGGGTTGGGGCATTGTTGCGGCCAAGGATTACCGCAAGCAAGACACTTACGACAAGGCTAGGAACAACGGACAATGGGTAGATAGCCTTAGTAACGAAAGCAGACTGACGTCTCTTGGGCAAGAGTTGCGGTTGACCTTCAACTACGACAGCGAGCATCTTAGCGCCAGTGGCGGCCTTACTTTGCTGCCACAGCGCAAGCGGTTTCATCAACGATACCACGGCGAGCAACGCGATACCACCTTGCGGCATGCCGACTTCAAGCCAATGGCGCATGTGCGGTGGCGCGGAAAGGGTATGAATGTGCGCTTAGAGTATTCGGGCTACACCTCGCAACCTAGTGCAGAGATGTTGCTTGCTTTTCGAAACACCACCGACCCCTTGGATATTCGCGAAGGAAACCCCAACCTTAAACCGGCGTTCAACAGCATGTTCGATCTAGAATGGGAACACGAGCGATGGGGACTTTCGCTAAGTGCCAACTTCCAAAGCACGCTTAACGACTTTACCGAAGAGATGCGGCTCGACCGCCAGTCGGGGGCGCGCCACTATCGGCAAGTAAACATCAACGGCAATAATAGCTTTAACGCCAACTTGGGGTGGAACAAACAGCTGGGTTTATGGAACTTGGGGCTTAACATGGCGTTGGGTTTGCGGCGCGAAGTGTCGCTCAATGGCGATGAAACCGAGGCCGACGTGACGAAAAGCATTACCAAAATGCGTGAAGGAGAGGTGTTTTTGCTATGCGGATTTGTGCCAAAATGGGGCGACATAACGTTTGGCGCACGCTGGCAACCACGCTTTTCGCACAACATCCAGACACAAACGCGCACCAAAAACCATGATTTCTCGTTAAGCGTTAACGCTATGGCCGACTTGCCTTTCGACCTCGAACTCTCTACCGATGCCTCTTGTTACCTGCATCGGGGCACAATGACCAGCAGCGATGCCGACCAATGGCTGTGGAACATGTCGTTGGCTTGGAGTTTCCTCCGCAGTAAGCAGGCCACCCTAACCCTTAGTTGGAATGACATTCTTAATCGTCGGCAAAGTCTCGAACGCACAGCATCGGCCACAGGATTTAACGAAAGCTATCGCCCCGTGATTAAAAGCTATGTGCTACTGTCGTTTAGCTACCAGCTTAACTTTAAGAAGAAGGAGGGTAATTCATAGTTGGTTAGAGCCCGCAACTTGCTCCGTTAAGACATGAATGCTTTTAATCGGACAGAGCACGCACGCGTTTCTGCAACTCTTTCATTCTTTGCATCAACTCTTCAAATTCGAGAGACTTACCAAAGAAGAACGAATTCCTCATTCTAGTATAATCGTCACTCCATGCTTTCATTTCTTTCTTAGGAATTATAAAGTTGATTTTTTTAGGATTGTGAAGGTCATAATTGACATGTTTTAGTGCATAATAAGCCCTGCGGTGTTCTACTATGGAATTGTATAAGGTGATGTCTGATAAGGCCTCATGCCCATACTGAGTGTCCATAAGTTTCTCCAAGTCGTACAAGTGGCGTGACATTCGCATGCTTCTTGGCTTTTCTTTTTGGAACTCTTCTGCAAGTAAGAATAGCTTTTCCAAGAAAGTACGGGTTGGTAGCACTGTTCTAACCGTGCAGCAGGCATCTATATCTTCGCTTTCAAAACTATTTTCTATTAATGAGTGGATGTTGCGCAACGCTGTTGGCTCGTCCATAGAGAGCGAACTGATTTCAATCTTTACCCGTGGAGGAACGTATTCTATTGTTTCTTCAACGATTGATGGATAGTGCAAAAGAATAATTGTAGGGTCTTTGTCAGAGTCTATTGGGCACCATTCCCCGTTCTTTCCCTGTATATGAGTTACATTTTCGATGCTATACCCTGTAATGCCCATCTTTTTCAGATTGTAGTCTAATTGTGCGGAAAGGGTATTGTGGATGTATGCACGAGCCATCTTGCGCAGTTTTTCACGTTGATTTTTGGTTGTCCTGTCTATTCCAAAGAACGAATGGCTTATAGACAAGTCAATGTCCTCCGAGAAACGTTCGATGATGTTGAACCCTTTGGAAAGCGAAGTGCCTCCTTTGAATGTCAATGAGTCGCGGCACTCACTTTGGAACAGTGCTTTAAGTGTTATTGTCACCCACCAGTCTTTCTCTATTGCCGCCTGATTAATCCCTGATTGTTCGGCCTCAGTCTGCTGCAACATTGCCAAACGATCCAAATCTTTGTTGTTGAACCACAACTTTTCCATGGTATTTTATTTGTTTAATTGTTAAGCATTGGTTTAATAATTCTCTTCATCCAGCCAGGCATAGCATCTACATCTTTGGCCAGATTCTTCTTATCTGTTTCTTTGTTAATGAGTTCACGAATTATTTGTAATTCAGAATCTCCTACGTTTTCTTGCTTTAAAGCTCGAAGTGCCTGCGTTAACAAAGCAATGAGTCGTGTTTTGTAGCAGAAATTCTTTGGCACTCCACGTTTTAGCACAACTTGGCGATTGGCTAGTTTTATTGTTCTTTCACTTCCTGATGTTAGATAGGAATAGTTCATTGGAATCTGAGTAGAAAGTCCCAACGCGTTTAAAGCTGTCGTTCCTGATGGTAGCACCTCTGCATTGTCTCGCATAGCAATAGCCTGAACAATTTTCTCAATAGATGGAAGTACCAAACCAAACCTGCTCTTTCTCGGCTTTACATAGATGCCTTGCGCCATCTTGAATAGTACTCCGCTTTCAGCCAGTTCTGCCAACGTACTTCCTACAAACTCAGAATGATACTCTGGGTAGTCCGAACGGAACAGCACGCTATCATCGGGCAATGCTTTAATTCTCGATTTTAAAGTTCTACTCTCTTCAATATAGCCTTCCTTGTTCATGTAACCTTTGAAATTTTGCAGATTTTTCAAATGCAAAAATAATCAATTATATCCAAATACTAATGATGTTGATATGTTTTTTTGTTTCATTAAGTAATGTACTAGAAATCGTGAATCTGCCAGTCTATAAACTAAAATTGAGCTCAGAACTCACAGCCTATCAGCTCACAAAGCTAAATATGGTATGAAGTTGTCTTGACTTTTAATGTTTCTATAAATTGAATGGAGTTTGTTATCTTTGTGATGCTAACACAAGATAAACACTCCTCTTTTATATACGAAGTTCAGTACAAACAAACTCTCTGGCTTATAAACTTACGAAAACCCAACAATTCACGAACACATCAACCCATCAACTTATAAACTCAAAAACTCATCAACTAATGAACTCATCAACTTTCAAACTCAAGAACTCATAAACTTACAAGCTCGAAAACTCAAAAACTCATCAACTCAAAAACTTAAATTGTTATTTTATTTTTACAATATCGCTCTAATTTTCACTCCGTTCTAGCGAAAAAACAGGTTAAAAAGTAGGTAAATAGTCACTATTTCTAACCTTTTGTGTCTTTTGTTTTGTCTGTTTTTAGGAACAGAACCTGCATTTTGCACCATTTTAGCTTTCTAGTTTGGTTGGAAGTCTGATTTTTTTCAAGCCCAATTACACCCATTTTACCCCTAAAAACCCACTTTTCGATAGGCATTTTGCCCCTATGAGCCACAGATTTCATGGTTCAAGAAGGTTTTATTTATACCATTACGGCGGATATTTATGCTTTTCACCCTGCATTTAGCTGCATTTTACCTTGCGTTTTGCTGCAAAACGCACTGCGTTTAGCGGCAAATTGCACTGCATTTTGCAGCAAAACATCTTGCATTTAGCGGCAAAACACACCCCATTTAGCAGCAAATTGCACTGCATTTTGCTGCTAATAGGCCCAAAACAGGTACAAATGGCGGTTCTTTGGAATATAAATTCATTTT
>NZ_KV815069.1:31512-44656 GCF_001814145.1 Prevotella sp. HMSC073D09
ATCGATTTTTTGCGGCAAGGTGCGCGGTTGGTGGCCAAAAAGGGTACTCATAATGTTAAAATTTGTACCGAAAAACGGACATTCTTTTTGAGGATTGACGATTTGATAGGTTGGCGAATGTTCCAGTAGACCAGTTAATGAATTTTCCGTTTGACCAGATAATGAACTTTCCAGTTGACTAGTTGCAGGCGGGCTAGTTGATGGGTGTGGACATTCTTTCGCCCTTCTTAGTTCGATGCGTTTGCGAGTTTGCTAATGTGCTAGTTGGGCCGTTAATGCGTTTACCCGCCGATGAATGGCAAGCTAATTTGGTTTGTTATGCAAATACCCAGTAGATTTGCAAGTTCTCAATCAACTCCTTGTAGCTTGCAAAAGCCAAAAAAATGGGGCAATGGCTTTCGTTTTCAAAATAAAATGACGATATTTGCATACTGCTTAGCAGTGGTCGAAGTTGCCGATGATAACGGCTGTTGGCATAAATGGCGGGCGAAAGCAGAAAAGACAGTAATTCAAGAACGTTTTTGGTGGGCCTGATGGGCAACGCCAAGCTGGCTTGGAGCTTTGCCCCTGGCGAGAAATTGGAAATCGCCTACACGGAGTGTTTGGCGAAGCGGAAAGGCAAAAACGCACTTTTGAAGAACAAGAAAATGAACAACAATACGCAAAAACATGAGCTATTTTAGAAGGATGCTTGCCTTGTCGGCCCTGCTTGTGGTCGTTTTATCGGCAGCAGCACAAAAGAAATTCGCGGTTTACGCCGCAGGATTTTACAACCAAGAAAACCTGTTTGACACTTGCCACGACGAAGGCAAGCGCGATTACGAGTTTCTGCCAAGTGGCTCGTACAAATGGAATGGCATGAAATACACCCACAAACTGCACAACATGGCACGCGCTTTGGCCGATATGGGTACCGATGTGCTGCCTGGGGTGGGGTGCGCCGTTATCGGATTAGCCGAAGTGGAGAACGCCAAGGTGCTGACCGACCTCACTGCGCAACCCGAATTGGCGGCTCGTGGATATAAGTTTTGCCATATAGAAGGACCCGACCGCCGCGGCATAGACTGCGCATTGCTATACAATCCTGCACTTTTCACCGTGCGCAACGTTAAACTTGTGCCCTACGTGCAAAGCTTGGAGAAGGATAGCGCTTTCTATACACGTGGTTTTCTAACGGTGAGCGGAACGCTGGCAGGCGAACATGTAACAGTGGTGGTATGCCATTTGCCCAGTAGGTTTAGCGATTCTTTCTATCGCGAGCAGGGCGCAAGGCAGATTTTGGCCATTCGCGACTCCGTTCAACGCGAGGACAAAGACTGCAAAGTGCTGATAATGGGCGACATGAACGACGACCCGATGGACAAAAGCATCAGCCAAGGCCTGCGTGGAAAAGCCAACATGAGCGAGGTGGGCGAGGGCGATATGTATAACCCTTGGTACAATGTGCTGACCAAAGAGGGGGTGGGTACGTTGCAATTTCAGGGCTCGTGGAACTTGTTCGACCAGATATTGCTCTCTAAAAACCTGCTCAACGCCAATGGCTCGAAAGACTTTACGGCACTAAAATATTGGAAAAACCAAATATTTAAACGCGATTACCTCTTCCAAACCGAGGGCAAGTATAAGGGGATGCCTAAACGAACAACGGCAGGAGGCGTGTGGCTCGATGGTTTTAGCGACCACCTTCCCGTGGTGGTTTATCTGGTAAAAGAGAAAGAATAGCAGGCAGACAGGCCTTTATGGCGTTAAACGCCGCGTTAAACAATAATGGTAGAACGACACCCTTTGAAACCTTTTTTGCCCAATGGATGCAAGCTGTTAATGCTGGGCAGTTTCCCGCCTTCGCAAAAGCGATGGTGTATGAACTTCTTTTATCCCAACTTCACCAACGACATGTGGCGCATCTTTGGCTTGGCGTTCTTCGAAGATAAGCAACACTTCGTGGACGAGGCCAACAAAACGTTTAAGCTAGACGAGCTGAAAGCCTTTCTCACTGCAAAGGGCGTGGGCATATACGACACGGCAACGGCTGTTAACCGCACCACGGGGACTGCCGCAGACAAGGATCTTGAAGTGATAGAACCCACCAACCTTGACGAACTTTTGCTGCAAGTGCCCGATTGTAAGAATGTGGTGGTGACGGGACAGTTGGCTGCCGATGTGCTTAGGGCACACTTCAACATTGCCGAACAGCCCAAGGTTGGGGCGTATGTTCCGTTTATCTTTCAACCCGACGGTCGCGAAATGCGGCTCTACCGCATGCCAAGCTCTTCGCGTGCCTATCCGCTTAAAGTGGAGAAGAAAACCGAATGGTACAAGGCGATGTTTGAAGAAACCTTGTAGTAATGGGCTTATAGATGTGAAGAAAATTGTAAACAGGACAACAATATCCACTCAATAAAACGATAACACGATGCAAAAGACAACGATAATAGGTATTGCTGGCGGAACAGGTTCGGGCAAAACAACGGTGGTGAAGAAAATAGCAGAGGCGTTGCCACCCCATTATGTGGCGGTGGTTCCACTCGATTCGTATTACAACGACACGTCGGACATGACCGAAGAAGAACGGCATGCCATTAACTTCGACCACCCCGACGCTTTCGATTGGAAACTGCTGACCAAGCATGTTAACGACCTTCGCAGTGGGGTAGCCATCGAACAGCCCACATATTCGTACCTGCTTTGTAACCGCTTAAAGGAAACGGTGCACGTTGAACCTAAGCCCGTTATCATCATCGAGGGCATCATGACCTTGCTGAACAAACGCCTACGCGACATCATGGACTTGAAAGTATTTGTTGATGCCGACCCCGACGAGCGGTTGATACGTAATATTCAGCGCGATACCATCGACCGTGGCCGAACGGTTTCGATGGTGGTGGAACGTTATTTGGAGGTACTCAAACCCATGCACGAGCAGTTTATCGAGCCCACCAAACGTTATGCCGACTTGATTATACCGCAAGGCGGCGAGAATGAAAAGGGTATCGGCATTTTGTGTAGTTATATCGAGGGGCTTGTTCCTGTGGAGTAAGTCCCCACAAACAACTCGTTAAGTTGTCAACTTATTAGCCTATCAACTTGTCGTCTTTTGCGCCTGTAAAATCTCATTCTGCTTGCGATAAATCAATAAAAATTGCTAAACGCCTAGTTTTTTTGTATGAAACTATTGCAAAGTATTTGCTTTTATGCTATCTTTGCAATATAATTAGAGAAAAGAATATTAATTTAGAAAATCAGTTTTAGCAATGAAGAGATTTATACTAGCGTCTATCATGATGCTTTCATTAGGGGTAACAGTCTACGCAGACAATCAGGAAATCCGAGATTTGAAGACCCAACAAAAGGCATTGAAGTTGCAAACGCAGCTTACCAACACCCAATTGCAATACGAAAAGGCAATAGCTTCGCTAGCCGAACTAAGAAAGAAGGCAGCCGATGTCAATGCAGAGGCTAATGCAAGTGTGGTTACTGGGTTGAGTACTCGTGATGCCGAGGCTACCGCCAAGGCAGCCAAGGCTAGGGCAAAAACGCTTAAAGAAGTAACCAAGATGAACAAGAAGCTGGCCAAGGAGCAGAAGAAGGTGGAGAAACTAGAAAAGAAAATGGAAAAGATTCAAGACAAAATTTCCAAGCTGAACCAAAAAGTTGAGTTTGTTGGAGGTTGGAGATAAGCTCCATTAGATTCTTGTTTAAGAAGTAATAAGGCAGGGTGAGGAGTATTCCTCGCCC
Source organism: Prevotella sp. HMSC073D09 (assembly GCF_001814145.1). Taxonomy (NCBI): domain Bacteria; kingdom Pseudomonadati; phylum Bacteroidota; class Bacteroidia; order Bacteroidales; family Prevotellaceae; genus Prevotella; species Prevotella sp. HMSC073D09. The sequence continues at coordinate 35,248 of NZ_KV815069.1, forward strand.
TGTTTTCGTGTAATGCTGGTTCTGGAAATTAGCTTTGTTGGCTTTAAATCTAGTAGTTGAATGGCTTGTATTGCTGATAATTAGTGATACAACCCATAGCCGTTCCCACCAATCATCCTTTCTTCCGCCTGCTCTTTACGGGTTGCTCCCTTGTTTGTTTCAATCTTTTTTTATAACTTCGCAGTTGGTTAAGGCAGTTTCTATTGAAGCCGTTTGCATCCAGTTAAACAAGACATGATAGACAGAGCAACCATAGAGAAGATACAAGAGGCAGCCAACATCGTGGATGTGGTTTCCGAGTTCGTAACCCTGCGCAAGGCCGGGGCGAACTATAAAGGGTTGTGCCCGTTTCATAACGAGCGCACACCATCGTTTATGGTGTCGCCTGCGCGTGGCATTTGCCATTGCTTTGGTTGTGGAAAGGGTGGCACCCCCGTGAGCTTTATCATGGAACACGAGCAAATGACCTATCCAGAGGCATTGCGGTGGCTGGCCAACAAGTATCATATCGAGATTAAGGAACGCGAACTGAGCGACGACGAACGGCGCGAACAGAACGAACGCGAGAGCATGTTCATCGTTAACGAGTGGGCTGCGAAACATTTTGAAGACACGTTACACAATAATGTAGACGGGCTTGCCATCGGCATGCAGTATTTTAGGAGCCGTGGTTTTAGAGACGACATCGTGCGAAAGTTTCGCTTGGGGTTCGACCTTAACGACAGAGAGCTACTGGCGCGCACGGCAAAAGACAAGGGATATAACGTAGATTTCTTGGTAAAGACGGGACTTTGCTATCGTACCGACGACGGACGGTATGTCGATCGCTTTGCCGGGCGTGTTATTTTTCCGTGGTTTGGCGTTAGCGGAAAGGTGGTTGGCTTTGGCGGAAGACTGCTAGACTCGCGCACAAAAGGCGTACAACAGAAGTATGTTAACTCGCCCGACTCGGATATTTACCATAAGGACCACGAACTATATGGCATTTTTCAGGGCAAGAAAGCCATTGCCAAAGAAGATTGCGTGTACATGGTGGAGGGCTACACCGATGTTGTTTCAATGCACCAGTGTGGCGTTGAGAACGTGGTGGCTAACTCTGGTACGGCCCTTAGCATACATCAGATACACACCTTACACCGCTTTACCTCGAACATTGTGCTGCTTTACGATGGCGATGCGGCGGGCATACACGCCGCCTTACGTGGAACGGATATGCTGTTGGCCGAGGGAATGAACGTAAAAGTGTTGCTTTTCCCCGATGGCGACGACCCTGACAGCTTTGCCAGAAAGCACAATGCCGAGGAGTTTAGGAAGTATATTGCCGACAATCAGACCGACTTCATACAGTTTAAAACGCGTGTTTTGCTCGATGGTGTTACCGATCCTGCTCGCCGTTCAGAGGCAATCTCATCCATCGTGCAGAGTGTTTCGGTTATTCCCAACCAGATTTTGCGCGACACTTACTTGCACGATTGCGCCCAACGGCTAGGTGTGGCCGAAACAACGCTCATCAACAGCATGAACAGATACATACGCGAGAGCCGCGAAAGGCGGTCTACGGAAACGTCACGTGCGGTTCAGGAGAGTATGGAAACAACGCCACGGCCCACCATTCAGACGGTTACACCACTGCAACAGGCGGCGAAGGTGGAGCGTATGTTGGTGGAACAGGTGGTGAAGTACGGCGAACGGATTGTGCTGCGCAACGTGGAAGATGAGGATGGAAACTTGCTTAACCTCACCGTGGCGCAGTTTATTCAATATGATTTCATGCAAGACGAGTTGGCGTTTCAACATCCGCTATTTAACAGAATTTTGCAAGAGGCGGCAGAAAGGAGCGTGTATCCCGACTTTAAAGCAGAGCCTTACTTTGTGCATCACGAGGATATTGAGCTGAGCAAGCTGGCAACCGAACTGTGCATGGATCCGTATCAGTACCTAAAACTGAAACAACCCGAACCCATCCATCCGCTAGACGAGGAAGAGAAACGACTGAAAGAAAAGGAGAAAGAGGACGAACTGCGCCAACGAACGGTGCATTTGCTGCTCGATTTTCGCCTTGATTATGTGGAGCATCGCCTAAAAACGCTGCAAACGGAGATTGCACAAGCGGCCAGCGACCCTGAAAAACTGATGCAGCTAATGGCCGAATTTAAGGACATGCAGACAATTCGCAACGAGTTGGCACGGCGATTGGGCAGCGAAATTTTGGTTTAAAAAGGTGAGGTTTAGGGGGCGTAAGCCGCTGAATATTGAAGCTTCTGTGTGATATGATGATGGAGTTTAGGCGTTTAGAGAGCCTAAACTTCTTTGTTTTGATGCGTTTGTTGATAATGTTCAACCATGCCTTTGTTTGCCTGTTGTAAGGCCCTTGTTCGGGAGTAGGCTTTGGTTGGGGATGGTACAAGCTTTTTGTAGGCAGGCTACAAACGGCTTGTACTGCCAGTACAAAATGCTTGTAGCCTGCCTACAAAGTGCTTGTAGCACCACTACACGTTGCTTGTAGTGATAGGTTTTCTTTTTATCTTTGGTTTATTTCCTCTTTTTCTTTAGTTTATTTCCCATCCCATCACCGCCGACACCAGGGGAACGAGTGTCATGCAGAGCTTTTGTTGTCCCGAATAGTTGGGGTGGTAGCTTGCGCCAAGGTCTTTGTCTACGGTAATAATGCCTGGCATGAACTCGGCAAAGTGCACATCCTTGTGCGCAGACAGCCGTTGTTGCAGCACCTTAAAGCTTGCAGAGAGGTACGCGCCTGCCGAATGGGGACGAATGCAGATAACGGGTACTGGCCCATATTGTTTGCGAACAAGCTCGATAAGCTTAACGTATGCGCCCACATATTGCTCAACAGAGGGCGTAATGATGGTGGAATAGTCGTTTGTGCCAAGGTTTATCAGCACCAATTGGGGACGATAGGCCTTGAAATCGTAAGGGGTGGTGGCGTAATGGTCGAAGAGTTGTAGGTAGCGTTGCGACATGTTGCCTTTCGAAATCTGCACCGTGTCGCCCCAATTGCGCACCATGCCGCGGCCAGAATGGGCTGCCAACACATAGTCGGCCCCGAAATAGCGGGCCAATAGGCAGGCATAGGCCTTGTCGCAGTTTTCTGTTTCCAGTTTAAAGGGGTCGGTAGCCTTGTTGCTTTCTGTGCCATAGCCGCAGGTGTACGAGTCGCCAATCACTTCGATAAGCCGCTTGGGGGCGGGTACGGCATGCAACGAACCGCCCTTAGACAAGAGCAAGGCGTGCACCGTGGTGCATCCGTATTCGCCTTCGGTGCATTTTTGCAGCACCAGTTGGTGCTTTCCGCTCTTCAAACCGTTTGCCAGCACCATGCGTTGGGGCGTGTTGCCCTTTACCCTAATCTTCTTTATCCACTTGCCGTCGACGAAAACGTTGTGATAGCTTTCGCCTTCGTCTGAGATTAAGACGGCAATCTCTGTACCTGTAAAGCCTGTTCGCAGGTAGGTCCCCACCCAATCATAGCGCACGGTGCCTGCTGTGGCGTTGTATTCCACGCGTCCGATGTATTGCACTTCGGGGCTGGTGGCTTTAATTTGCGTGTCGTTGGCTGCCTGCGCTGTGGTTGGAACAAGGGCGGCGAATAGGATAATGAGGGCAGCGAATATGGATTTAAGCACGGGCCGTGTTGAAGTGGCCGTGCTTGTTGCACCTATATAATAAGGTGTGTGGATGTTGCAGATGGGGTTCATGTTGGTGGGTTAGGGTTTTGTTAGCGTTGTAATGATGAATGATAAAGCAGCTAGGCTGCCTTGCCTTAATTGAGAAATGCCTATCGGGTGGGGGCAAAAACAAACATTGCCTGTGGCTGTTTGGCAACCGCAGGCAATGTCGTTTTGTGCAGGAAAGCACCCTTTGTGGGGTGGGCGAGTGGGCTAGGCTGACGTTTTGCGCACAGAAAACCCCTTCGCCATGCTTTTCTCGAGGCTTATTGTTTCACTACCTTGCGTGTTTTGCCTTGTGCATCTTTGATGATATACACGCCCTTGCGATTGGTGTTGTTTACGCGAACGCCGTCGAGGGTGTATATTTCCACTTGGTTGTTGGCCTCAACGCTGGGCAAATTGTCAATGCCTGTGGTTACGTTGATGGTGTAAAGGCGATATTTGCTTAGGTCGTTGCTGGCAACCAGCACGGTGGCCTTGCCGTTTTCTACGGCTTTTGCTACCAGTGTGCCTTGTCCTTTGGTCTTCACAGTGATGTCGTCGGCAGTTATATTGCCTGTGGCATGGGTATATTCGGTGGTGTTTTCTGCGAAGTTTGCAAGTGCTTGACCCTTTATGCTGATGCCTTCAACGCCAAAGTTGTACACCAATTCGAGGTCGTCTACGTATAATTCGTCGCTTCCGCTGCCCTTGCCTGCATCGGCGTTTGTAGAAAGCGTAACGAGAATGGCTTTCGGGTCGATGCTGTTATTAACGTAGCTGAAGGGGATGGACAAACGTTTCCATTCGCCTTTGGTGTCGGCAATCTCGTTGTTAATGGCCTCTGCCATCTTTTTGTAGGTCTTTCCCTTCTCTTCCGGCAGCTGATAATAGGTGCCGTCGGTAATCACTGCCTTGGCTGTTGCGTATGGATGGTCGGCAGAAGGTTTGCCTTGTTTGAACTTCACCCACAATGAAAGGCTGTCGGGACGGCCGCTTAATTCGGTGTAGAATGGGTCGCCATTGCCGTCTTTGTCTTTGTTGGCGAGGTCGAGGAACGAGTTGTTCTTGGCATTCGAAGGCGATGATGAACCTGCATTCAGTCTGCCCGTCGTTAATGTTCCGTTGGCAATAACGCTGAAAAAGAAAAAGTCTATCTCTCTCGACTTAATTAAAACGCAGCTTTTTCCCGTTGAACCAGGGCGAGTTTGGTCGCTGCTGATGGCTGCATCTGTTTGTGCTGAACTAGCAAACGAGCCCATAACGCTCTGGAACGAGTGCCAGCGGTTTGGCTCTTTGCTTGCCCCGAAGGTTTCAAAGTTGCTGTTAGGCACTTGATAGCCTTCGCCGAACACCACTTTAATAGTCATTCCGTTAAAATTGATGTCGATGTTGGCATGTAGCTTGTCGACTGATTCTTGTGCAAGGAGGTTGATAGGCACATTCCCTAAGCTGCTTATTGGCACGTTCCTGTTGGCTTGAAGTAAGCGCGCATTGCCCAGAGCGTAGGGCGTGGCAGGGATGTTGATGGTGCCAATGTTAAGTTCTTGACCACTTAGGCTAATCGAAAAGTTTTTCAGCGAGAGGGTGTAACTGCCATCGCCTTGTTGGTCTACGTCGATGGATGCAGTCTTGTTGCTGAGTGTTTCGCCATTAACGGTTACCACAAGTCTGCCCGTGTAGCTTTTGGCAAATGCGGTAAATACGCCTAACGCGACGAATAATGTTGTAAAAAACCTTTTCATACTATTATTTTTATTTGTGGCGGACATGCTGCTGTTCGCCTTGTTGAACAAGTTGCAAAGCTAATAATTTTTTTTGATATTACGCGTTCTTTATACATGAGAAAAGGCTTAATTTGACATATTTTACGTAACTTCGCAGTATGAAACTTGGAATGTTATTGTTTATGCTCATCCCTATTGTTGGGCATATATATGTGTTTTGGCATGTTTGGAACATCGTTCCGCTGCATAATTGGCTGAAAATCGTGCTACTTGCATTGCTCTCCTTGGGCTTTGTTGCGTTGGTTTTCAGTTTCGGTGTTGGACTAAATAAAGTGCCAATGCCACTTGCCACGTGTATTTATGAATTTGGAACGTCTTCGATTTTCGTGCTGCTCTATGCCGTTATGCTCTTTCTTTTGCTCGACATAGGGCGGTTGGTGCATCTTGTTCCCAAGCATTTCATGTATAACAGCTTGCTTGGAACGCTCACCGTATTGGGCATTTTGCTGTCTGTATTTGTGTATGGCAACATTCATTATAACAATAAGGTGCGCCAAGAGTTGCATCTAAACACTTCTAAGCATCTGGACAAACCGCTTAAAGTGGTGATGATTAGCGACCTGCACCTGGGATACCACAACCGCAGGGCGGAGTTCGCACGTTGGGTGGACTTGATAAACGCCGAACGCCCCGACCTTGTTCTCATTGCTGGCGACATCATCGACATAAGCGTGCGGCCGCTGTTGGAAGAGAACATTGCCGAGGAGTTTCGCCGAATAAAGGTGCCCATATATGCTTGTTTGGGTAACCACGAGTATTATAGTGGTGACGCTAACGCCGAAAAGTTCTATCGAGCTGCCAACATCAACTTGCTGCGCGACAGCGTTGTGCAGGTGATGGACCTCAATATCGTGGGGCGCGACGACCGAACTAATGGGCGAAGAGCATCGCTTAAAACGCTGATGGGCAAGGTGGACCCCTCTAAATACACCATATTGTTAGACCATCAGCCCTACCATTTGGAAGAGGCGCAACGTGCAGGGGTGGACTTTCAACTTAGCGGACATACCCATTATGGGCAGGTATGGCCCATATCATGGATTGAAGATGCCATCTACGAAGATGCGTATGGGCCATTGATGAAGGGCAACACGCGCTATTATGTCACCAGCGGCATTGGCATTTGGGGCGGAAAATTTAGGATTGGCACACGCAGCGAATATGTGGTGACCACAATATCGCAAAGCTTTTAGGCTGAGAAATACGTAGATGTGGCGAACACGACGGATTAGAAGGGCGCTGGGCCACGAGGATTTTAAACACAGATGAAAAGCAACTTTAAACTGACACAGGCACATCTTAGCGCATGGTTCGGCGAGTTTAACCGCGATTATTTCGGGGGAAAATTGCCCGTGCCGCGCCTGATGCTGTCGCGTTCGAGAACGCAATTGGGCTCGATGCGCTGTAAAAGGAGGGTTCGGCAGGGGCGAGTAGAAACTTTCGATTATGCCATTCATGTGAGTGTGCTGTTCGAACAAGACGAGAAAGGTTTTAAAAACGTGTTGCTGCACGAGATGATACATTATTATATAGCGTACAACAACATCCAAGATACGGCTCCCCATGGCGATGTTTTTAGGGCGATGATGAACAGACTAAATAGTGAATACGGCTGGAACATGAAGGTTTCTGAAAGGGGAAAGGACTTGCAGGTGGCGCAAGAGCATGTTCCGCGGCGCGAATATTTGGTGTTGGCACTGTCGCTTTCTTCGGGTAAAAAGATGTTTTCGGTGGTCTCGCCGTGTAACTTTCGTAAGCTAGACGGGCAGATTAAGCGTGTTAGAGAGGTGGAAAACTATGGCTGGTATGTGTCAAAAGACGTGTATTTCAACGGGTATCCAAAGGTTAGGACGTTGCGTGGCGTGCCTGTTTCGCCCGACTTTTTCGACGAAATGCTGAAGAAGATGGAACCTTTGGTCCTTCCTAAATAATAAGATGTTAGTGCTTGTAGTGCGAGTCTATGATGGGGCGACGGCTTTCAATTGTCCTTTTTAGAGTAATGGTGAAAGCAGTCGGATGAGCGATTCCCATAGTCGGGCAAGGAAAGGCCGGTGTGCAAATATGTCGGGACTGTCTAGTACGATGCACTCGGCCTCGTCGGTTAAGAACACTTCTTTCATCTTCAAAGCCATCTCCTTGTCGTAGAAAAACACATTGGCCTCGAAGTTGTTTTCGAAACTTCGGAAGTCTACATTGGTAGAACCGCAGGTGCAAAGGCTGTCGTCGCACACCAGCAGCTTGCTGTGGTTAAAGCCAGCGCAGTAAAAGCAAATCATAACTCCTGCCTCCAAAGCCGCTTGCACATACGAGCGGCCTGCCCACTCAATTATTTTAGAGTCGGTTCTTGCAGGGAGCATCAGGCGGATGTCTACTCCTGCTTGCCTTGCTGTTCGCATAGCGAAGAGTATCGGCTCGGTGGGCAAGAAGTAAGGCGACTCCATATAGACGTATTTCTTGGCCTCAAGCAGTATGCGCATGTAGCCTTGCATGATGTCGGGCCAAGGCGAAACTGGGCTGCTTGTTACCACTTGCGCGATGCAATTGTTGCTAATTTGGGGCGAAAGCACGGGATAATACACCTTGTCGGTGATAAGTGTGCGCGCCATAAAGTACCAATCCACCAGGAATGCGCGCTGAATGCCATACACCACGCCGCCTCGAAGGCGCACATGTGTGTCGCGCCATTCTTGCTTGCGCGTGCCTTTCACGTACCGCAAGGCCACGTTCATGCCACCGATGTAGCCCGTTCGGCCGTCGATAATGCAGAGTTTGCGGTGGTTGCGGTAGTTCATCTTGCTGGTGAACATGGGAAAACGAACGGGCATGAACGACTGAACCTGTACGCCACCCCGCGCCAAGTGGTCGAAAAAGCTGTTGCCAACGCTCCAACAGCCCACATCATCGTATATCAGACGCACCTCTACACCTTGCTTTGCCTTGTCGATGAGGGCGTCGGCAACCAGTCGGCCCAGTGCATCGTCTTCAATAATGTATGTGCCCAGGTGTATATGGTGGCGCGCTTGGCCTATCTCGGCAAGCAAGTCGAGGAAGAAATCGTGCCCAGTGGTGAATATCTCCACCTCGTTATCCTTGTAGGGCAGGGCCAGGCTGAGGTTGGTGAAGAGGTTGATTAGTTCTTTGTGGGCGTCGGGCAGTTGCAGTTCGCCCTGTTCAACGTATTCCAGCATGCTGCGTTTGGTGAGCCTGTCCATGCTCCTTTGACTGATGAGGCGTTCCTTGCGCGTGTTTTGTCCGAAGAAGAAGTAGAAAACGATGCCCACCACAGGTACGAAAGTAAGCACAAGAAGCCACGCCATGGTCTTGGCTGGCTGCCTATGGTCCATCAGAACTCGCACCATCACGCCAATGGTGACGATGATATAAAGTGCGATTATGGCCGTGTGGAGATATTGCATAGGCATACTTGTTGCTACTCTTGCTGTCGTAGGGCTTTTGTGTTGCTGTCTGGAATGAGACAAAATAGCGAAACTAGTCCTAGTTCGGCCCGTTTCCTCGTTCTGTTTTATAGTGGGAAAGCTGTTCCACTCTGTTTGGTTCGTACCACTTTCCTCGTTCTGTTTTACAGTGGGAGAGCTGTTTCACTCTGTTTGGTTCGTACCGCTTTCCTCTCCTTACGTTATGCACAAAAATACGCATTGTTTTTATAACTACAAAATAAACGGCTCACAAATACAGGCTTCTGGGATGATTTAAACATTTGTTTAAAGGAAGTCGTCTCGACTTTAAATATTTCTATAAATTGAGGGGTGCGGGACAAGTCAACTCACCGGCTTATAAACTTACGAAACCCAACAACTCCCGAATCCGCCACCTCATCAACAAAAGCCTCACAAACTAACCCATTCAAAAACTTAAAATAATTATTTTTATTTTACGATATTGTTCTAATGATCACTTCGTTCTAGCGAAAATGTAGGCCGAAAAGTAGGTAAA